>CALQJV010000062.1 GCA_943330985.1 Chitinophaga pinensis | reverse complement strand
TCTGAGGAACCTCCTTCGCTTCTTACAATCGAAACCGAGCTAATTGCACGTGTTTGAGAAAGTGGATAGGTTCCGTATTCCCAATCAATAAATGGATTTGCATGATAGGTTTCCAAAACCTGAAGTTCGTATGGCGGTGGAGTCATCAATTTTACATCGTCGATCATCCAAGAATATGCACAGCCGGGAGCATTAGCAGGTCCAACATACGTTGACGGACTCCAGAATTGGAAACGAATCTTAACATTTGCTTGACCACCTGCAGTTGGCGTAATGTTTAAGCGAACAACCTCAGGGTTTGTCGAGCAGAAATCGACATTTGCAAGTGTGCTATTTACAGGATATTTTACCCAAGTAGATCCGCCATTGTTGGAAACAAATACAAATGTAGAATCATCAAAACGACGATATTGTTGTTGGAATTCCAGAATTACATTCGGATAACTTGAGCAATTAATATTTGCTGCCGTTGTCAAATTCGGAATCTGATTTCCTGAACAATCTAAATCAGAATCAAATAAAGCAAATCCATTCGCTGCAGTCGATGAAGCAATAGGGGGAATTAAATAAGTCCCTGCTGGAATTGTTGAACCAATAACCCAGTTGCTGGTATTGGCAGCAGAGTTTGAAATCACCCAACTAGAAGGAACAGAGAAATCGTTTGTGTAAAATGTTGAAGATGTTGGCGGTGTAAAAATGCGAACATCGTCAATCATCCAAGCATAACCACAACCGGGAGGATAGATAGAAGGTCCATCATAAGTGGAAGGACTCCAAAATTGGAAACGAATTTTTACGTTGGCTTGTCCTCCAGCTGTGGAAGAAATATTTAATTGAACTGTTTCCGCATTTAACGTTGTATCGTTATTAGCAAGAGCGGTATTTACAGAATATTTTACCCAAGAAGTTCCTCCATTATTCGAAACAAACACAAACGTAGAATCATCGTAACGGCGATATTGTTGTTGGAACTCGAGTAACACAGTTGGATATGCTGCACAGTTTACCGATGTTGTCTTGGTTAAATTGGCAATTTGATTTCCCGAACAATACAAATCAGAATCAAATAGTGCGTATCCGTTTGCTTCCGTGGTTGATAGAATTGGAGCAATTGGAAATGATCCAGCAGGAACGGAGGATCCAATTACCCAATTGTTTGTGTTGCCAACAGAATTGGAAATAATCCAATCGGCTGGGTTGGAGAAATCGCTAGACCAAAGATCAACACGATTAGAAAATATAGCAGGCGCTGTTGCAGATTTTTGAAAGTCGTAATTGTTTTTGTGCGCCCAATTGCCTTGAATTTCCTGCGGAGAGTTATTTTGTGCATTCGATGTAATTGCCGCAACAATAAGCATCGTGAAAAGTAGAAGTTTTGATTTCATAGAATTGAATTAATTAATAAAAACGATTCTCACAACACGCGAGTGTATTTTGAGAATCGTTCAAAACTAATTCAATTAATAAAAATAAAAACAAGAAGTATTATTAATTAATAACACACATTGTTGATTATGAAAAATTAAGCATACGCTTCAATTGGAGCGCAACTGCAAACCAAGTTTCTGTCTCCGTAAGCGTTATCAACC
Organism: Chitinophaga pinensis; assembly: GCA_943330985.1. The sequence goes on along the minus strand of CALQJV010000062.1, from coordinate 5,441 downwards.
TTACCAACACTTGGCCAGAATTTGTTCTCTGAAACCCAATCCAAAGGATAAGCTGCTTTTTCGCGACTGTATGGTTTGTTCCAAGAGTCACTAATTACTGAAGTTGCCGTGTGAGGGGCATTTACAATCACATTGTTTTCAGCATCTGCCAATCCCGACTCAATTTCTGCGATCTCGTTGCGAATTGAAATCATTGCTTCGGAAAAACGATCCAACTCGGCAAGACTTTCACTTTCGGTTGGTTCAATCATGATGGTTCCAGGAACCGGAAACGAAACTGTAGGAGCATGGTATCCATAATCCATCAGACGTTTTGCAATATCGGCAACTTCCACATGCGCTGTTTTCTTAAATTCACGGCAATCAATAATCATTTCGTGAGCCACACAGCCTTCGCTTCCTTTGTATAATACAGGATAATGGGCTTCCAATTTTGCTTTTAGGTAATTAGCATTCAAGATAGCAAAGCGTGTAGCATTTGTAATTCCATCGGGGCCAAGCATTTTAATGTAAGCATACGAAACCAATAATATCAGAGAGCTTCCAAAAGGAGCAGCTGAAACCGCAGTTATAGCATGTGAACCGCCAGTTTTCACTAAACTATGGCCAGGTAAAAATGGTGCAAGTTTTTCGTTTACGCCAATGGGTCCCATGCCAGGTCCACCACCACCGTGAGGAATAGCAAAGGTTTTATGCAAATTCAAATGGCAAACATCTGCCCCGATCGTTCCAGGACTTGTTAATCCAACTTGGGCATTCATGTTGGCTCCGTCCATATAAACCAATCCACCATTTTCGTGGATAATGTCTGTAATTATCCGAATACCTTCTTCGAAAACACCATGTGTTGATGGATAAGTTACCATCAAAGCTGATAAATTATCGCGATGTTGAATGGCTTTCGAACGCAAATCATCGATGTCCACATTTCCACTTTCATCGCATTTTACCACAATCACATCCATGCCTGCCATGACAGCCGAAGCAGGATTCGTTCCGTGTGCAGATGAAGGAATTAAAGCAATGTTACGGTGCGTATCTCCGCGACTAATATGATAAGCACGAATAGTCATCAAACCTGCGTATTCGCCTTGGGCTCCCGAGTTTGGTTGAAGCGAAACGGCAGCAAAACCAGTCGACTGACATAAATCGCTGCTCAATTCATCAAACATTTGGTGATAGCCAGCAGCTTGATCGACAGGAATAAAAGGATGAAGATTACCAAACTCAGGTAAACTCAAAGGCATTAACTCCGATGCAGCATTCAGCTTCATGGTGCATGAGCCAAGAGAAATCATGGAATGATTCAAAGCAAGATCTTTGTTTTCCAATCGTTTAATGTAGCGCATCATTTCGGTTTCCGAGTGAAAGCTATTGAATACCGATTCTTTTAGAATCTCAGATTTTCGTTCAAGTGAATCCCAAAATGGCTTGATTGCAAAAGGCTCAACCGCTCCGGCTTCTTTTCCGGCAGCACCAGCAAAAAGATCAAGCAAATGCTGAAGGTCAGCGCGGGAAGTTGTTTCATCAATGGTTAAACAAACATCACCATTTGATTCATAACGTAAATTGATTTCGCGTTGAATAGCAAGTTTATTTAAAAGCTCCTTCGTACAAAGTTCATTTAAACCAATGCGAAGGGTATCGAAATAACTTGAGGTTTTAACATCATAACCCAAACTGCTTAATCGCTCTGCTAAATGACGCGTGGCAGAATGGATTTTGTTTGCAATACGCTTTAATCCATCGGGTCCATGATACACCGCATACATCGAAGCCATAATGGCCAAAAGCGCTTGTGCAGTACAAATGTTCGAAGTTGCTTTGTCGCGTTTGATATGCTGTTCGCGTGTTTGCAATGCCATACGCAAAGCACGATTGCCGTGCGAATCGATTGAAACTCCAATTATACGACCTGGAATATGGCGCTTAAAATCTTCGTGTGTTGCGAAATACGCAGCATGTGGTCCGCCGTAACCCATTGGAATACCAAAGCGTTGAGTTGAACCCACAACACAGTCAGCACCCCAATCGCCTGGAGGAGTTAATAGTACCAGACTCATTAAATCCGCACAAGCACACACATAGGCATTTTGTTTTTTTGCTTGTGTAGTAAATTCGGCGTAATCGTGAATTTCTCCATCCGCATCGGGATACTGAACAACGGCTCCAAAAATGCGCTCATTCCAAACAAGAGTTTTATGATTTCCAATGAGAAGTTCAATGCCCAATGGAGCCGAGCGTGTTTGAAGGAGTTCGATGGTTTGAGGAAAACACTTCTCCGAAACGAAAAGTACATTGGCATTGGCTTTCACCTGATCGCGGCTGCGCATTGCATAAAACATGTGCATGGCTTCGGATGCAGCAGTGGCCTCATCTAATAAAGACGCATTTGCCAACTTCATTCCCGTTAAATCCATCACCATAGTTTGGAAATTAAGCAGGGCTTCTAAACGACCTTGAGCAATTTCTGCTTGGTAAGGTGTGTATGCAGTGTACCAACCTGGATTTTCAAATATGTTGCGTAAAATTACGGAAGGGGTAATGGTGTTGTAATAACCAAGTCCGATATAGGTTTTATACACCTTGTTTTTGGATGCAATAGTTCGAATGTGTTGAAGGTATTCGTATTCCGAAAGTGCTGGAGCAATCTTCATCGAATCTGTCCTGCGAATGGAAGCAGGTATCGTTTTGTCGATGAGTTCATCCAAGCTATTAACGCCGATTGCATTTAGCATGTGAGCCGTTTCAGATGCATTGGGGCCGATGTGACGGGATTCGAAATCGTGAATCATGATAAAATTGATTGAAAAAATATTGGCTTAATTGGGTGACGAAAATACAAACAATTGATGCATGTACATGTTCAAATTCAAGGAAAATGATTTTGGAACGGATATAAAAAAATGTAGGTTTGAAGCATTATATTTATCCCATGAATTTATTGCTCAAAGCCAAGCTAATATTCATTTGTATTATTTCGGTTTTCAGTTTTGAACTGAAAGCTCAAGACACGCTTGTATTGATTGATCGGGAACCCAAGTTAATATCCTCATTTCGTGTCGAAAACGATCAAGTCTTTTACATCCCTTTCGGGAAGAAGAGAGAACGAATTATTGAAATTGACAAACTCTATTCGGTGAGAACTTCATCAAAAGGCGAAGTAATTCTATACAAACAAGACTCCCTAGAAAATAATTACCTCAATGTGGAACAAATGGCTGATTACATTCTTGGTCAACAAGATGCCGGAAATAATTATGGAAAACAAGCCACCAAAAGTGGGGCAGGGGGTTTTGTTCTTGGTTTCTTAGGATCTGCAACGGGTATTTACTACGGTCCTGTTTTCATCATTGGCTACACCGCGTGGAAAGGAGCTTCGAAACCAAAATATAAAAAGGAATTGGGTTTCGATAAAAAATATATAGATAACGTATTTTATAAAGAAGGATACGGTACAATGGCCAAGCGGCTCGTTTCTCGAAGAAGCGCTTTAGGTTCAGCAACAGGGTTTCTTTTTGGGATTGGTACATTAGCTCTCGTGTTGCAATAAATGAACATTCCCATTTGGCTTGCTCGATTGTTTCGTTATGTTGTTTTTGGAAACATTTGGGTTTCATTTTCGGCAGTTTGTATGTTTTGGGCAACCGAAGAACTTTGCCACATTAAACTGAAATCAATATCCGCCATTTTCATTTTTGGAGGAACACTCTTTATTTACAATTTCCATCGGCTTTTCCGAATGAAAGCCATTTATGCTAAACATACTTCCGAACGCCACGCTTGGATTATTAAAAACCAAAGACACGTAATCGCTTTAACTCTTCTAGGCTTTATATTAGCCATTGCCGGAGGGTTTCAGTTTTTCACTTTAGAAAGAACGTGGATACTTATCCCATTTATCGTAATCACCTTGTTGTATGTTACTCCGATTTTTAAAATGGGAGGGACGTGGATTCGACTTCGGGATGTTCCCTATGTAAAAATTTTTCTAGTGGCTTTGGTTTGGACCTTCGTTACTGTTTGTTTGCCACTTGTAATTCTTCCCGACTTTACTTTTCAATCGCTTCTAAATCCCAATATTATCCTAACAGCATCTAATCGATTCTTGTTTTTTTTCGCAATCACACTCCCTTTTGATATTCGCGATTTGGAACATGATCGTAAAAACGGCGTCCGAACATTTGCCTCTTTGTTAGGAGTTGTTGGGGTCAAAAATTTTAGTAGAATTTTATTGGTAATTGTTACGCTTATCGCACTATATTGCTACATCCAAGGATATTACTTTCCTGGACATGCATTGGCTATAATCGTTTCATGCGCAAGTACAAGCTGGCTTATTTCTAAAGTAGATGAAAATTCCAACGAGTATTATTATTCAGGATGGCTCGATGGATCACTTATGGACCAGTACTTTTGGATTGTATTCTTTGGTTCGATGTTTTAAGCGTAAGCCAAATCTAATCCCGCACAAATTTTTTCGGCGGCAATCTCTAAATCCTGCTCTGAATGGGCGGCTGAGATAAATCCAACTTCGTATCCCGAAGGACCGAAATACACACCGTTTTCTAAAAGATACGCATGCAAAACACGGAACTTATCCATTCCTTTTGCGTCGATGGCTTCTGCCGCTCGAATATCTTCATTGGCAAACGATAGCCAGAAAATGGAACCGTTTCGGAAGATATTAAATGGGTAGTTTTTAGAACGCGTATGTTCTAAAATGCGATCGGTAAAACGTTGCGTTTTTAGATCCAACTGCTCGTAAAATCCAGGTTTCAAACATTCGCTCAATGCAGCAATTCCGCCAGCCATTGCCACAGGATTTCCAGAAAGTGTTCCTGCTTGATAAACATTGCCATCAGGCGAAACATTGCTCATAATTTCCTTGCTTGCGCCATAAGCACCCACTGGAAAACCTCCTCCAATTATCTTCCCGTAGGTAATAATATCCGGAGCGATATTATACAAACCAGCAGCGCCTTCAAAACCAACGCGGAATCCCGAAATTACTTCATCGAAAATAACGAGAGCTCCATTTTTTCGCGCAATACATGCTAAGCAAAAAAGAAATTCTGGACCAACTTGTAACAAGCCATTATTTGCTGGAATGGGTTCAATAATAACGGCCGCAATTTGATCTTTAAATTCGTCGAAGGCTTGTTGAACCAAATCAATACGATTCAAGGGTATAACAACCGTATCGTTTACAACACCTTTTGTAACTCCCGCCGAAGAAGAATTTCCGAAGGTTACTAATCCGGACCCAGCTTTAACCAACAAGGAATCGACATGTCCGTGATAACAACCCTCGAACTTTAAAATTTTATCTCTCCCCGTAACTCCCCGCGCCAATCTTAGCGCCGACATTACCGCCTCTGTTCCCGAACTAACAAAACGAATTTTTTCAATAAAACGGTTGTTGCTCAGAATCAATTCAG
>CALQJV010000061.1 GCA_943330985.1 Chitinophaga pinensis | reverse complement strand
CGATTTTCAGAGTTTGGTGCTTATGAAGATGCCATCGTTTCAGACCAAACCTTTTTGCATCATAGCATCTTAACACCCATGCTAAATGTTGGTCTCCTAACTCCTCAGTTTATTATTGATGAGACATTACAGTATGCATCTAACAATGAAATACCGTTAAATTCATTAGAGGGTTTTATTCGACAAATTGTAGGTTGGAGAGAATTTATTAGAGCTGTTTACCAACTTAAAGGCAATGAAGAACGAACAAAAAATTACTGGAAGTTTAAACGAAAAATCCCTGCTTCTTTTTGGAATGGTACTACCGGAATTGAACCAATCGATCTTACAATAAAAAAAGTTTTAGAAAGTGGTTATTGTCACCACATAGAAAGATTGATGGTCATTGGCAATTTTATGCTGCTCTGCGAATTTAACCCCGATGAAGTTTACCGTTGGTTTATGGAATTATTTATTGATGCATACGATTGGGTAATGGTTCCCAATGTTTACGGTATGAGTCAGTTTGCTGATGGAGGATTAATGTCAACTAAGCCTTATATCAGCGGGAGTAATTACTTGATGAAAATGAGTGATTACAAGAAAGGGGATTGGCAACAAGTATGGGATGGATTATTCTGGAGATTTATGCATATCCATAGAGATTTTTTCTTGCAGAATCCGAGACTTGGAATGTTAGTGAGAACTTTTGACAAAATGGACACGGAAAAACAGGAAATCCATATTTCAAATGCATCTAACTATTTAAAACAATTAGATGCAAACTGACAGTTTTCGCTGCTATTAACATTGAAAAATCTGAAAACAAATTGATTTTAACAGAACTCTTCATTTAGTATTTCAAAATCCGGGCATGTTGAATGCCTGTTTTTCCAATTGCGACAATAGTGTAAAGTCCTTCGGGTACATTTCCGAAATCAATTGCACCCGATTGAATTCCTACTTTAACTTCTCGGCCTGAGGCATCGTAAACATGAACATCAACATTATTTAAATCTTTCAAATAAACCAAACCATTGCTTGGATTCGGGTATGCAATTAAATGAGAATCATGTGCAAGCGGAATTCCCGTTGTATTGGTGATCAAATTATATTTTAAAAGAAACCCATCGAGTCCACTTCCAACGCGCTGAATTGTAGTGTCCAATTCAGGATAAAGAGGTAATAGCGTATTGCTAAATTGCCCCGATTGATACACATACGTTCCACGCGAAAGAATATCACTGCCTATCTGATCTCCGTTTCCTCCTTGTTCGAAGTATTGCATCAACGTAAAATCATTCATGTATCTTAACGTAAATGAATTGGTTGAATCGCCCGAACTAATAGAATAGGATAGGGCAGTAGGTTCAATATCAACATCGCCTTTGTAATATCCATTCACAAGAAAGGAATTATCTGGACCCTTAACAATACGATTTATTGTAGCTGTAAGCGTTTGACTTCCTTGCAATAAACCTGCATTTGAAAGTACTCCATTCGCTGTATACTTTACTAAAAATGGAGCAGCATTGCTTCCTGTTTTCGTAAGAGTATTAATGGCAAAACCCGGATCAACATCCATACTCGAACTGTTCATGCTGCCTGCTAAAACAATTCCGCCATCGTCGCCCACAAGCAAGGAATTTCCAATATCGAGTGAAGTTCCTCCAATAGAAAATCCCCAAGAAAGTGATCCATCATTTTGAGAATAACGAATCAGAAATGCATCCGAAACAGCTGTTAAATTATACGTGCCAGCGCCCGGTAGAATGTCGGCCGTTCCACCAAGCATTCCAGTAGAATACACAAAGCCATCGCTTCCTAAAGCAATATCGGATATAAAATCAATGGCCGGAGTTTGAGAACCAATTACGTTCATCCAAATTAGCTGGAGGTCACCATAATATCTTCCTACAAAACAATCACCGGAATTTTGAAATGAGGTTTGGGGATATGTTCCACCACCAAAGTCAAAATCTACAGCTTGAGAAAATTGTCCACCAATAAATATGTCATTATACTGATCAATACGAATCGAGCGAATATCTATTGAACCACCGCTGGTTAAATCGCGGTATTCAATAAGTGCGCCCGTTTCGCCATTGTAACGAGCCAGAAATCCTTCAAGCGCATTGCTCGGATTGGAACTTGCACTTTGAACAGAATCGCTTGGGTCGAAATCGAAGGTGCCTTGAAAACGTCCTGACATTAATATATTTCCACCGGTATCGGTTGCAATGGCCGAAACTTGATCGTTGTTAGAACTGCCAATTCCAATTTGCCAAAGCAATGTTCCGTCAGAAGCGTATTTTGATAAATAAATATCTTGGAAGCCAAAGCTCGGAAGATTACCTAATGGGGCTGTGTAAACTCCCGAGGCAAAAACATTTCCGGAAGAGTCTAGCGCAATACGTTGGCAATTATCAGCAGATGCCCCGCCAATTGCTTTCCCCCATTCAAATTGTTGGGCGTGTAAAGAAATGGTTGTGAGCAATATTAGAAGAGTGATTTTAAAAATATTCATCAAGTAGGCAGAAGATTTAGCTGCGGAAATTAGCAATGAAAAATGAGTATTTTGATTGTTAAAGATAAAGAAATTAAGACGAGATGTTAATAAGTTTGAAATGTGTGATTAATTTTAAAAAAAATCATCAGTTAAATCAGCTTGTTTTATTATGAGTTTCATAGTTTAAATACTATTTGCACCTGATTGTTTTTCATGAATTAAACATCGCGCTTCTTTACTTAGATTTGCAACTCGAAAAAACACGATGAATATAGTTGAAGAACTTCGTTGGAGAGGATTGCTCCACGACATTATGCCAGGAACAGAAGACCTGCTTAGCAAAGAACAAGTAAGTGCTTATATCGGATTCGATCCAACTGCCGAATCCTTACACATTGGATCCTTGGTTCAAATTATCTTGTTGATGCATTTGCAACGTCATGGACATTTACCCATTGCCTTGGTTGGTGGAGCAACTGGAATGATTGGTGATCCATCATTCAAAGCGGAAGAACGCAAGATGCTCAACGAAGAAACCCTTGCTAAAAATGTGGCAGGTATTGAAGCTCAACTTCGTCGTTTTTTGGATTTCGAAAAAGGTGCAACACTCGTAAATAATTACGATTGGTTTAAGGATTTCAGTTTGCTTGGATTTATGCGTGAAGTAGGGAAGCATATTTCGGTGAACTACATGATGGCAAAAGATTCGGTGAAAAAGCGTCTCGAAACAGGGATTTCCTTCACCGAATTCAGTTATCAATTGATTCAGGGCTATGATTTTTACTGGCTTTGGAAAAACAAAAACGTGAAATTGCAAATTGGCGGTTCCGATCAATGGGGAAATATTGTCACGGGAACGGAGTTGATTCGCCGAATGAGTGGGGGAGAAGCATTCGCTTTAACAGTGCCGCTTGTTACCAAAGCCGACGGAAGTAAATTTGGAAAGACAGAACAAGGCAATGTATGGTTAGATGCTCGTCAAACGAGTCCGTATGCTTTTTACCAATTCTGGCTCAATGCTTCCGATGAAGATGCCGAAAAATACATTCGCATTTTCACGTTCTTGAATCAGGATGAATGCGAATCTCTAATTACACAACAACGCGAACAACCGCATATGCGCCTATTGCAAAAACGATTAGGGCAGGAAGTAACGGAATTGGTTCATGGAAAAACAGAGTACGATGCAGCCATTGCTGCCACCGAAATTCTCTTTGGAAATGGAACTTCAGAACAATTAGCATCCATGTCAGAAACGGTTTTGTTACAGGTTTTCGAGGGTGTCCCGCAATTTACATTGAATCGTTCAGAAATTGAAGCAGGCATTCAAATAATCGAATTACTTGCAACAAACACGCAAATAATGCCATCCAAAGGCGAAGCACGTAAAATGATTGAACAAAATGCTATCTCCATCAATAAAACAAAGTTTGCCGATTCTGCAGGTATTGTTAAAATTGATTCATTAATTCGGGATAAATACATCCTCGTTCAAAAAGGGAAGAAGAATTATTATTTAGTAATCGTTTCCTGAAATGCGCATCATCGATAATATCCCACATCCGCAATTGCGCATCAGTATTTTCAGCATGAATGATAAATACTTGGTGAAATTTGAAGCGGGTCCCTACGAACAAACATATAAGTTCGAGCACGATTCGGTTGAAGGTTTGGAAGATTTGAAATCGAAGGTGGACGATGCAATGTTGGAAAATATTGCATCCATTTTCAGAAAAATGCATGCAAGTAATGTGTGGAAGTGATTTGCAATTTTTAAAATTGCTTTATAAATATCCAATAAATTGGGATTTGTTCATTTAAAATAAATCCCTCAATTAAATCATCACCCAAACCCATTTGCCCAGTTCCTTGAATTCGATTAAGTTTGGGGCAAAGAAAAAAGACGCATGAAATTATTACAAGACAAAGTAGCTATCATTACAGGTGCAACACGCGGAATTGGGCGTGGAATCGCATTGAAATTTGCAGAACAAGGCGCAAATATCGCATTTACCTATTTATCAAGCGCTCAAAAAGCGGCCGAACTCGAAGCTGAACTTCAAGCATTTGGTATTCAAGCAAAAGGATATAACTCAGATGCAGCGGTTTATGCAGCAGCCGAAGAATTAGTGAATGCAGTTGTAGCGGAGTTTGGAACATTGCATATTGTTGTCAATAATGCCGGAATCACCAAAGATGGTTTGTTGATGCGCATGAGTGAAGAGCAATGGGATGCTGTTATTCATACTAATTTGAAATCGGTTTTTAATCTCACCAAAGCGGCTATCAAGCCCATGTTGAAAAACAAATACGGATCGATTATCAATATGAGTTCGGTTGTTGGAGGAAGCGGCAATGCAGGACAAGCAAACTACGCTGCATCCAAAGCGGGTGTTGAAGGTTTTACTAAATCGGTTGCTCAAGAGTTGGGTTCACGCAATATTAGAAGCAATGCCATCGCTCCTGGGTTTATTGAAACCGAAATGACTGCCGAGTTAAACGACGAAATCAAAAGCAAATGGATTGAGAATATTCCGATGAAACGAATCGGCACGCCAGAAGATGTTGCAAATGCAGTTGTTTTTTTGGCTTCCGATATGTCGGCTTATGTAAACGGGCAAGTATTAAACGTTTGCGGAGGAATGAGCACCTAGTTCTCAAACTCCCCATTATCACATACGCTAATTAAAAGATTTTGAGTTTCGAATTTGTTTTCCAATATCCTGCTTGGTTCCTGGTATTTTGCCTGGCCTTGGGATTTCTTTATGCCTGGATTCTTTATCGTAAAGGATCTGCATTGAAGGAAGCAAAAGTCTGGATAAAACGATTGGTATTTGGACTTCGATTTATTTCAGTAGCGATCATCGCTTTTTTACTGCTTTCGCCACTCATTAAGTTGATTTCAAGAAAGAGTGAAAAGCCTGTTATTCTTTTTATCCAGGATAATTCTAGTTCTATTTCTTTGGTGAAGGATTCGGCATTCTATCGCAAGCAATATCCCGAATTGATTGAAGAATTGCGTTCCAAACTAGAAGAACAATTTGAATTCCGTTCCTATTGTTTCGATGATCGTTTAATCGATTCGTTTCGTTTAAATTATTCTGGAAAAGAAACCGATATTTCGGCTGCGATTAGCGAAATAAACACACGCTATTTAAATCGTAATGTAGGTGCAGTGATTCTTGCAAGCGACGGGATTTTCAATAAAGGAACCAATCCATTATACATTAACAATGAACTCAAGGCGCCTATTTATACGGTTGCACTTGGCGATACTGCTATACAACGCGATTTATTGATTGGTAAAATTAATCACAACCAACTAGCTTACTTAAACAACATGTTCCCGGTGGAAGTTGTCGTAAATGCCAATAAACTTTCGGGAAAACCTTCGGTTTTGAAAATTGAACGCGATGGTGTTGTTTTGGCTACGCAAGCCCTTCAAATTTCAGGCGATTCGTACGTTCAATCATTCCCGTTTCAACTCAAAGCCGATAAATCGGGTGTGCAGCATTACAAAGTTTCGGTGAGTCCTGTTGCTGCTGAATACACGCTCGCAAATAATGTCCGAGATTTCTTCATCGAAGTAATCGACAGCAGACAAAAAGTACTGGTATTAGCAAATGCGCCCCATCCTGATGTTGCTGCAATCCGCCAAAGTCTTCAAGCAAACGAGAACTATGAAGTGGAAGTGAAACTCGCTAATGATTTTTCGGGTTCGCTTAAGCCATACAGTCTGGTCATTTTACATGAGCTCCCAAGTAAGACCAATTTGGCACAACGTATCATTCAAGAGCTTGATGATTCGAATATTCCCACTTGGTTTATAGCAGGAAATGAAACGTTAACAGGTATACTTAATCCTGTTCAATCCTTGGTTCAATTTTCAGGAGGCAAAGGTTCAATGAATGAGGTAACACCTCGCATGAACAAAGATTTTGCTTTATATACCATTTCCGACCAACTGCGCAGCGCCATCAATAATTTCGAGCCCTTGCAAGTTCCTTTTGCAACGTATCGTGTTCAGGCATCGGCTTCCATCATGCTCCGACAAAAGATTGGAACCGTGGAAACGGATTTTCCATTAATGCTCTTCTCTTCCGATACCGATCGAAAGACAGCAATGTTACTTGGAGAAGGTATTTGGCGCTGGCGTTTGCAAGATTTTCAAGAGCACGGAAATCATGTCTTGTTTGATGAGTTTATTTCGAAAACAGTGCAGTATTTAAGTGTTCGAAATGAGCGTCGGAACTTCAGAATTGTAACGAAAAATAGCTTTAATGAAAATGAGTCAATTGCCTTTGAAGCAGAAGTTTATAACGCTTCATATGAACTCATAAATCAACCCGATGTGCTGCTTAATTTTTTCGATGATGCAAACCGAAAATATGCATTCAGCATGAACCGAACATCGACTTCCTATGCGCTCAATGCGGGAATTATGCGAGCGGGTAATTACCGATACGAAGCTTCGGTGAATGTGGGTGGAAAGAATTTTACAACCAATGGACGCTTTGTCGTAAAGCCAGTTTTGGCTGAACTCAATTCCATTACAGCCAATCATATCATGATGCAAACGCTTGCTAGTCGT
>CALQJV010000060.1 GCA_943330985.1 Chitinophaga pinensis | reverse complement strand
GAGAAAACAACATCACCTTGAAAGGATTTTTCAACACCAGCGATGATTTTAAGCAAGGTCGATTTCCCTGAACCATTCAAACCAATGATTCCGATTTTTGCTCCATAAAAGAAGCTGAGGTAAATATCTTTAAGAACTTGCTTTTGAGGAGGGAAGGTCTTACTAACCTTCACCATAGAAAATATTACTTTTTTATCGTCAGCCATGGTGTTTTTTAATAGAGCGCAAAGATATTAAATTGTGCTGCAGTGTTTTTTAATAAGATTGAAATTAATTATTCAAGAATGCTGTTTTTAAAGCAAATCGTCCAATAATTCTACAATGGATTCTTTAACTAAATGATGTGTAATTAATCCAACTTCTTTGGCAGATTGAATATGTTGAAGAGTATCGTCGATGAAGAGTGTTTTTGAAGGATCTAACCCAGCATCTTGAAGAACATATTCGAAAATAAGAGGATCTGGTTTGCGAAGACCAATTTCATAAGACAAATACATCTGTTCAAAGAATGGTTCCAAAGAGGGTAAATTATGCTCTTCTATAAGGTAACGGTTAAATGCTTGTATGTGAATATCGTTGGTATTCGAAAGCAAGAAAATTCGATGGTTTTCTGAAGCTTTATCTAAAATGGCAAGTCGTTCTTCAGGTAGATCAAGTAAAATGGAATTCCACGCATTTATAATTTGTTGATTGCTGGTTCCTGCTTTTACATAATTCTGAAGTTCCAAAACAAAATCTTCCGAACTTTCCTTACCTGTTTCATAATCATCAAACAAACGTGTTTGCTTTAATTGGGTGAAATGATGAATAAAATCGTCGTTGCCCAGTTTTTGAAATTCCTTTACCGGAAGGTTATAATCGATATTTAAAATAACACCACCAAGGTCGAAAATAATAGCGTCTATGTGTTTGCCTTCGAAAATCATGGTGCAAATATAAAAATCATTCGGCGAAACGTTTGTAAATTCAACACAAGCATCTATATTTGCGCACCCTGAAAAACGGGCTTGTAGCTCAGGGGTTAGAGCATCGGACTCATAATCCGCGGGTCGCAGGTTCGATTCCTGCCAGGCCCACAAAAAAAGGACAAGTTTTATGCTTGTCCTTTTTTTATTTAGGTGATGAATTTTATTTGGTATTCTTTACAAATCGCTGAATTCCTAATGAATTGTTTCCTTCCATTACATTGAGAAAATAAACTCCTTCATTAAGTGCAGAAATATCTAGGGGTGTGGAATGTGAAAATAACTCCCCTTTAGTTAAAACTTCACCAAGAATATTTAGGATTGAATATGAAATTTCTTTTGGACTATTAAGCGATAAAGAAAGCGAAGTTGTTGCAGGATTTGGATAAATTTGATATTGATTTAATGATGTTGTTTCATCCAATCCAGTTACAGAAGTGAGGTTAATGGTATAATCTTCGGTTTCGCCCCAATCCATAACATCGCTGGGGGAAGTGCTTAGATTGCATGGTAAAATTGATGCACCGAAAGTGATTGTATACATGTCGTCTTCTACAATTCGAACACGCATGCGTGTATTACCAGAAGATGCTGAAGCAGGAATGCTAATATTGTTTGAAATGGTTGTTGTACCTAAATTCATAAAACCAGTAGAAGTGGAACCCAAAACTTTTTCAGAGGTTTCGAATGTATTGTTGTGGTTGTAATCGATCCACACTCCATAACCAGCACCACCTGCAACATTGAAAATAGCAGAAAATGCATAAGTGTTTCCAATTATAATATTGGGAGGTGTAAGGTTGTTGTAATAAACATAATGAGGCGCAACATATTGCCCATTCGAAGTATTCATCAATGTTCCAAATGATACGCTGTTGATTGCATCATCTACTAAAAATCCTCCGGCGTCATCGAAAGAAGCATCACAATATGGGGTTGGAGTTGTTATTTGCGATTTTGCCACATTGGTTAAAAAAAATAACAATGCAGAAATAAGTAAAAGTTGATACTTCATAGTAATTTTATAATTAAAGATTATCGTGTTTGAACGGTTCTGCCAAAGAAATTTGAAACTCCTGTATATTTAATGGAAAGTTCAAATCCTCCTCTTCCATTTGAAGCAGGACGCAAGTTAGAAAGATTTGCATCATAACTTAATCCAATGGTAAAAGCAGATAACTCAAACATGCTGCTTATTACCAAGGCATCTTTAGCTCTTAAATAAACTCCTAAATACGCACCAGCTCCTTTTAAATTGCCTGTATATTTTGATTCTTGAGTTACATCATAGCGAATCATTGTCCCTATAAATAACTGCTGACTTGGCCCCTGCTTGTAATAAAAGAATCCGGGATTTAATGCGAAGTAAGATCCAGGAAGACTTATTAGACAATTTCCATGAGCAACGTATTTCGTAAGTAATTTGTCGCCAGTATTGTCAAAAGAATAGGCAGGTTGATTGAAATGGAAGACCGAAATCCCCATGCTTCCTCGCATAAAATTATTTCCATCAACACGAGTTCGCCCTGCATTATTATCGAACGACCAAACCAAACCACTAGCAAAATCTAAATACGAAAAGGTGGGGCTTGTAAGCACTTCACCGGTTGGCAAGCTGCTGTTATACCCATTGTTGTATTGACTTCCCCATTCGAAATTCCCCATGTCAATTCGGCGTTGCCCGTATCCCGACATAAAGCCCAATCCCAATTTGTTTGTGCGGTCCAAACGAATGTGATACGCCAAGGAAACATTGATCGAAGTTGTTTTCAAATTTCCATCTCCCGCTTCATCATAAAAGAGATTTGCTCCCGCGGCAAAAAAGTTTTTTTGTGATTTACGTTTCACAAATCGACCATGAATTCCAGCAGCATATGTCTTATAAGGAACCGTAACACTTTTCCATTGTGTTCGGTAATTGATGGTGCTTTCTAAGCTGCTCTCAGCTCCAGCCAATGCTGGGTTTTGAAATAATGGCGATAAGTAAAATTGAGAAAAATGAATGTCCTGACCTTGAAGTTTAGCGCAAATCGAAAACAAAAAAGTAATCGTTACAAGTAAACCTGCAAGCCGTTTTCTTAAATGAATAAAAGTAAAGCGTTGCATCATCTGAGTAGCGTTAGATTTCCTTGTTTATTCAGTGTTTCACCAGTAATAAGCTCGGCAGTTAAATAGTAAATATACACGCCCGTATTCAACGCTTTGCCTTTGTATGTTCCATCCCAACATTCATCAACACGTGTCGAAACAAATACCTTTTCTCCCCAACGATCAAATATGGAAAGTGTCATAGTGCCAATACAATTTGTGCCATACATCTTAAAGCAATCATTTTCGGCGTGTCCGCCTTCAATGGGTGAGAACACATTGGGAATAAATAAATCTTTACATAAAGTGTCCACAGTTATTAAGATGCAATCAGTTAAATAGCAGCCAAATTCATTAACGGTTGTTGCGCAATAGGTGGTGGTTCCCAAAGGACTTGCAATGGGCGAGAGGCAATCGTCGCAACTCAATGTTGCATTAAATACCCACATGATTTGATTACTCGAGTTTGCCTGAATTTGTGCAGTTGTGCCGTAAATAATGCTGGTATCTAATCCGGTGTATACAAACGGATTGGGATTCACATCAAAATCAAATGCTGTGGTATCGTAACATAAACCGGTATTAATAATCACTGAAACTTCCATAGAAGCAGCCGGATTTAAAACAATGGTATAGGTTGAATCGCCCGTATTCCAATGGAATTCAGATCCTCCTGATGCTACGAGAGTTAAACTTTGGCCTTCACAGATTGCCGAATCTCCAATAATTTGAGCAACTATTGGTAGTATTGGATAAATAGTAAATGCGGTGGTATCCCAACAAGTACCGAATAAACCGGAAAGTGTAATGATGCTGGTATCGCTTGGTGTGGCAAAAATTGTTTGACAGGTATCGCAACTCAAGTTGGCTAAACTGCTCCAAAAATAAGTTTCAGCTCCATTTGCGCTTAATTCGATGGAGTCGCCCAAACAAATTATCGAGCCGGGTGCTTGAATGGAAATTTCTGGTCGAGGTAATAAGGTGATGAAGAGCGAGTCGGATGCACTACAAACGCCTTCCGTTGCAGTAATGTACACCATCACCGAATCATTAGGAATGGCTGTAACCGTATTTCCCGATGTGCTTAAAAGTCCGGAACTCGCTTGCCAATTTATAGTTGATGCTCCCGTTGCACTGAGGACTACAGATTGTCCTGCACAGATTGAAGTATCTCCACTCGCAATAAGTTCAATCGGGTTTTGAACGCTGAGGTTGGTTGTTACAATCGAATCACAACCGTTTGCTGACACTAAAATGTTCGTGTAGGTATTTGCCAATGATACAAAACTGCCATCGGGAAGTTTAATGCTATCACCTTCGCAAATACTAACATCTTGAGTGAAAAGTACAGGTTGAATAACTGTTAAATGAGTCGTGATGATTGAATCGCATCCGCTGTTTGCTTGAAATGTAACAGGGTAATTTCCACTCGTAGATGCAATTGTTCCGTCAGGCAGTTTATACACAGCTCCCGAACAAATACTTGCATTTATATTGATATTTATTGGTGGAATAACATCCAGGATTGTGGTTACAATGGAATCGCAACCCGCACTAGAACTTACAGTAATTGGATAAGACCCCGCTGAATTTACAACCGTTCCATCGGGTAAAGTAAAACTCGAATTACTACAAATGCTTTCATTGACAGTAGAATTTAACACGTTCGTTACATTCAATATGAGCGTCACCGTGCTGTCGCAGCCTGAGCTATTTTGCAATGTTGCCAAATAGCTACCCGATGTTGTGTATGAAATTCCATTGAAACTGAAAGAAGATCCACTACAAATGCTCACATTCAATGTTTCTTGATCAGCTTGATTTACCGTGAGATTCAGAATCTCAATTGCGCAGGCATTGGTATCGGCGAAAATGCCCGAATTGCTATAGGTTTGCCCAGTCACATTCCAAGTGTAATTTCCACAAGAGGAAATAGTGGACGTATGGGAAACAAACGGATTGATAGTAAGTTGAAGCGTCTCTGTATGACAAGCTGTTACGGATGTGTATGTTCCTGAAGTGGTGTAAGTCAATCCATCAACCACCCATGTATAGGAGCTGCAAGCACTAGCTACTGTTGTATTGTTTGTTGTTGGAATGATTGACAAATCAAGTGTGATGACCGAATCGCAACCGAACACCGAACCGTTCGCAATGGTAAATGTTGCGCTGTTGTTGCTAGATATATAAGTGTTCCCATCAATCCAAGTAAAACTTCCGCAGGCAATATGAACATCGGTTGCAGAAGCACTATTGTTGATGGTCAAGTTAAGTATAATCACCGAATCGCAACCTGCCGATGAACCATTTGGAATGGTGAATGTTGGAGTGTTTGTTGATGAGGAATAAGTAATTCCATTAATCCAAGTAAAACTTCCACAGGCCGTGTGAACATCGGTTGCTGATACAAAGGAGTTTACTAAAACATTCAATGTTGCAATTGAATCACAACCCGAAGCAGCAATCAAATTTGCCGATTGAGTTCCACCAGTATTAAACGTTAATCCATTCCACGTATAAGGCAATTGCGAATTACAAATGCTAATAGTATTTATTGAAGTTAAAGTTGGTAGAATTACCACTTGGGTAGTTTGCGGCGCCCCTGGACAACCTCCCGAACTTGTTTCAATTACCGTCAGTTGGTATGTTCCTGGAACATTCGTCCACGTAATATTAACTGTTGTAGTTCCTTGACCAGAATTGATTGTACCAAAACCTTGCGTATTCCATGTAAATGTGCTGTTTGGCAATCCAGTAACGTAATAATTGTTTGTTGGCGCAGATATACACAACGTATCTGCCTGCCCCCATAAAGGAGCAGAAGCCAAGCCCGAAGCCAGCAACAGAAGCGTTATGTATATCCGTTTCAACATGTTAGTTCAATGTATTTATGATATTAATCGTGGAAAATTGGTGAAGTGGTAGGTGTTGGAGTTACTGTGACTGTTACATCGGCAGTATTTTCACATCCAAGTGCATCGGTTCCAGTAACAGTATATGTCTGGGTAGAGGTTGGGGATGCTATTACAGATGTTCCAGTTGCCGCAGATAGAGTTGCCGACGGTGCCCAAGAATAAGTAACTGCATTATTAGCAGTTAGTGTTGTTGGTGCACCCTCACAAATTGTCACATCCGCGCTTACAGTCACATTTGGTAATGCATTTACTGTAACTATTACAGCAGTTCGCTGACTTGTACAAGATGTTGCAGTTTCAACAAATTGCGCATAGTACGTTCCTGCAGCCAATGGAGTGAATGGTGTTCCGCTTCCTACTAAAGTACCTCCAGTGGCAGCATCATACCAATTAAGTGTAAATCCAGCAGCTGGTCCGTTTGTTACTGATAAAGCTGGAATTGAAGTTCCAAAACAATACGAGGCATTTGCAGCAATTGGAGCTGCTATTGGAGGACAGCTGCAATTAGGTGCAGTAACCGAAAGTGTTCCTGAGCAACCCAAATCAGTAGATGTTAATATAATATTTGTTCCTGCTGTAATTCCGCTAATTGTCCAGTTGTTCCCTGAAGTATTAACAACAGTGCCAGCCGTACTTGTTAATGTTCCAGCCGAAACCGTTACACCAACCGACCATGTTAATAAATCTGTGGAACATGCTGGGGCAGCTGCAACAATTGTAGGTGTTGGATTTACAAGCACGCTCATCGTTGTTGTAGTTGCACAAATCCCTGCATCTGGAGTAAATGTGTAAATAATTGTTCCTGCAGTTGATGTACTCAAGACTGTATTCCAAGTTCCTGTAATAGCAGGGATGTTGGTCGAACTTGTCGGTAAAACTGGTGCTACTGAGTTTTGACATAAAGGACCTAGTTGAGTAAATGTAGGAGTGATTTCAGGAGTTACTATTACGCTCATTGTTGTTGGAATAGCACACTGACCTCCATTTGGAGTAAACGTGTAAACAATTGTTCCAGCAGAAGCCGTGCTCAAGACCGCATTCCATGACCCTGTAATAGCAGGTAAATTGGTCGAACTTGTCGGTAAAATTGGTGCTGTTGAGTTTTGACACAATG
>CALQJV010000059.1 GCA_943330985.1 Chitinophaga pinensis | reverse complement strand
GATGTACTTTTGGAAAGTGTGCGAACTCAATTGTTCACTTTGCCCGATAATACTGCCGTTCATTCTGCTCACGGGCCATCAACAACCATCGGAAATGAGCGTTTACACAATCCATTTTTCAAGTAAACAATCTCTTTGGGACTCAGTTTATCTAATCAAATAATGAGTAATAAAAGAAATCCAACGGCTTATCTTGAACTTCATTCGGCGGTATTTTTATTTGGCTTTACTGGAATTCTTGGGAAACTCATAACCCTCGATGCGGGATTATTAGTCTGGCACCGACTCTGGATGACCGCGGTGTTGATGTTTATTTACGTTAAAATCATTGGTCGTTTTCGCATTTTGCCTTGGCGCGATTTTCTTCAAATTGCCATGATTTCATTGGCCATCGTTTTTCACTGGATACTGTTTTATGGATCCATTAAACTGGCGAATGTTTCAGTGGCTATGATTTGCCTTTCGTCGATTACCTTATTTACTGCTATTCTAGAACCCATTTTCTTCAGAAGAAGAATTTCCGGTCCTCAAATTTTCTTTTCCTTGCTCGTTATTGTTGGTGTATCGTTTATGGCAACCGACCAACAGGAGCATATTGTAGGTATTTTGGTTGGATTGGCCTCTGCTTTTTTTAGTGCGCTATTTACTGTGTTTAACAAATCCATAGTAAATAGATACGATTCGCGCTTGCTGTCTTTGTATGAAATGAGCTTGGGATTTATATTGCTCACCATGTTTATGCCATTAGTGAATATTTGGTTTCCTCAAGGTAGCTGGCTTCCCATAAGTTCCGACTGGGGATATTTATTCCTATTGAGTTTATTTTGTACAGTTATCGCCTTTAATTTATCGCTTAGTTCCTTGAGATCTTTGAGCGCTTTTACGGTGAATTTGGCAATTAACCTTGAGCCCGTTTATGGAATTGCCCTTGCCTTTATTGTATTTCAAGAACACAAATTATTGGGTTCTGGATTTTATATTGGGGCTGCTTTAATTATGTCGACCGTTGTCGGTGAGGTTCTTTGGAAAAGAAGCAAAGAAAAGAAGGAGCTTACTAAAGAAATCCTTTCCGAATCTTGAAAATTGCTATTAGCAATTCAGAACTGACAATGAAAACAATTCGATTAATTCCAGTAAAGAATTAATTACCCTACACTTCCCTCTAAGCTGATGGAAAGAAGTTTTTGTGCTTCTACTGCAAATTCCATGGGTAATTGTTTCAGTACTTCTTTGCAATAACCATTTACAATTAAGCCAATTGCCTTTTCGGTATCGATTCCACGTTGCTTGCAATAGAAAAGCTGATCTTCTCCAATTTTTGAAGTCGTTGCTTCGTGTTCAACAATGGCACTTGGGTTTTTAATTTCGATGTATGGAAAAGTATGCGCCCCACATTGATCTCCCATAAGTAAAGAATCGCATTGGGAGAAATTTCGGGCATTGCTTGCTTTGGGACTAATTCTCACCAAACCTCGGTAGCTATTCTGACTTCTTCCAGCCGAAATACCCTTGGAAATGATGGTGCTTTTGGTGTTTTTTCCCAAATGAATCATTTTGGTTCCCGTATCGGCTTGTTGCATGTTGTTGGTAACGGCAACCGAATAAAATTCACCAACCGAATTATCGCCTTTGAGAATCACACTTGGATATTTCCACGTAATGGCAGAACCTGTTTCGACCTGTGTCCAGGAAATTTTAGCTCCAAACCCTGCGCAGATTCCACGTTTCGTTACGAAATTGTAGATTCCACCAATCCCGTTTTTGTCACCAGGATACCAATTTTGAACAGTACTGTATTTTACTTCCGCTTTCTCTTGTGCAATAATTTCAACCACCGCAGCGTGCAGTTGATTCTCGTCGCGCATAGGAGCTGTGCAACCTTCGAGGTAGCTCACATAAGCGCCTTCGTCGGCTACAATTAACGTTCTTTCAAACTGTCCTGTTCCAGAAGCATTGATTCGGAAATAGGTCGATAATTCCATAGGACAACGAACTCCTTTCGGAATATAGCAGAATGAACCATCAGTAAATACTGCGGAGTTTAATGCGGAGTAATAGTTATCGGTATAAGGCACAACCGAACCCATGTATTTTTTTATTAGTTCTGGATGTTCATGAACAGCTTCACTGAATGAGCTGAAAATGATACCCAATTCTCCTAGTTTTTCTTTGAAGGTAGTTTTTACAGAAACCGAATCAATCACCGCATCAACGGCAACTCCTGTTAAGCGTTTCTGTTCTAAAAGCGAAATCCCTAATTTTTCAAACGTTTTTAAAAGCTCGGGGTCAACTTCATCGAGACTATTAAGTTGTTTTGATTTTTTAGGTGCTGAATAATAGATGATATTTTGGAAATCGATTTTTGGGTAATGAACATGCGCCCAAGTGGGTTCGTCTAATGTGAGCCAATGACGAAAGGCCTTAAGCCGATAATCGAGTAGCCATTGAGGTTCATTTTTCTTGGCAGAAATAAAACGGATAATATCTTCATTGAGACCTTTCGGCGCAGAGTCCATTTCAATATCGGTGGTGAAACCGTATTTGTAATCGGAGTTGATATGCGATTCAAGAATCTCGTTCCCTTCGGTAGCCATGGCTTATTTTCTATTTATACTGCGAAACTTTCGCCACATCCACAAGTTCTTGAAGCATTGGGATTATTGAATGCGAATCCTTTCCCATTCAAACCTCCAGAATACTCTAACACCGTCCCCACCAAATAAAGAAAACTCTTTTTATCGACAAGAATCTTTACTCCTTTATCTTCAAATAATTGATCTCCTTCATTACGTTGAGCGTCAAAATCCATCTTGTATGATAAACCAGAGCACCCACCACCTTCAACACCTACGCGTAAAAAACTATCGGTACTATGATTACTTTCGGCCATCAAGCTTAGCAATTTCTCTTTTGCAGTATCAGATACAGTTATCATAATTAATCTTATTTAATCAATTAACAAACGGAATTCTACAATGTTTCCTTTTGGATTTTTTATTTAGACTTAATCTAAACAGTGTGCAAATATACGCTACCGCTTCTATTTTATCAACTCTATTTTTATTCGTTTTATTTAATTAAAATTTAATGTGTTAATTATTTTATTCGTCATATTTTTTTCAACCCCAACCTAACCATAGTATGTATGATTTAGAAGAAGTCCAAAATATCATTTCAAATCAATTAAGTTCGTGGATTAAAAATACGAATAGCTCTCCAATAAATAGGAATACAGATGAATTCCTCAAATCGGCGATACCTTCATTAAATGCCCTTTCGGTATTAAAAATTGCTTCGTTCATTTATAACTATGAACAAGGAAATTATACCTACTTCAACGATTACTTTGTTAAATTAATGCATAGCAATCGCGAGTATATAAATGAAAAAGGTATAATGATAATGCAGGAACGTGTTCATCCCGAAGATTTTCTGAAATGCTTGAATGTTACCCAACGGGTGCTTTCTGAATTTGCTAAAATGAAAGATCTTGAGAAAGAAGGTGCCGAAATGCGCTTATTTTATCGGATTAAAAAAGATTCAGGAGAATATTCTTGGGTAATTCAATGTAACAGACAGGCAAAATGGAGCCCGGATTTTCCTCCTTTAGATTTGGCTTACCTTACGGAACTTTTCAATGAACACCACCCAATGAGGGTAATTGCCATATTGCAAACAAACAGTCGGTTAATTGAAATTCTTCCAGATTCCGAAAATGAACTTTCAACCAATCTTAGTTTGAGGGAAGTGGAGGTTTTACAACTTATTAGTATTGGTTTAAACTCCAATGAAATTTCCGAAAAACTTCAATTGTCGGCCAATACCATTAAGACTCACCGCAGGAATATTCTAAAGAAACTCCAAGTTAAAAACATGCAGCAAGCCATCAGGCATTTGGAATAAATTTTAATAAATGGGAGCTGCAATCTTGTAAATCTCCTCGGTCCATTTAAGGTATTCTTTTCCTGAAGGGTGAAGTTCATCGGTTGTTACTAAAGAATAATCGCTAAGTGATAAACGTGAACCAGGAGTAATGTCAACGTAATGAACACCTTTTCGCAAACCTATTTCACGATTAATAGTATTGTATTCATCAATTTCCGTAGCGATTTCCTCACGATTTCGATCCGTGGCAAATGGCGTTGCGCCCCAATCGGGAATCGAAACCACAACAACATGATTTGCTATTTTACCGGCAAAATCGATGGCTTGATTTAATAAATCCTCAAATTCCTTGGCATACACTTCTTTTGAATATCCTCTGTATTGATTGTTAACACCGATAAGCAATGAAACAAGATCGAAGGTTCCCTGAGGATTTTCAACTCGAATAGCATTCATCAACTCATCGGTTGTCCAACCTGTTGTTGCGATTATCTGTGGCTTGCTAAATGGTTTTCCCGCAGCATTCAACATTTCAACCAATTGCATCGGCCAACATTCGTTATCAGGAACTGCCTCTCCAATAGTATACGAATCGCCTAAGGCAAGGAAGCTATGTTTCTTTTCTTCGGAAGTATTATTCATCAAAAAGCGATAGTGAAAAATTTAAAGTTCTTTGCGCATTCGTGCAACGGGAATGTTCAGTTGCTCACGGTATTTTGCAACCGTTCTGCGCGCAATATTGTATCCTTTTTCGCGAAGTACTTGCGCAAGTTTATCGTCGGTAACTGGATTGTGTTTGTCTTCGGCAGCAACACTTTCTTCTAAAATCTTCTTCACTTCGCGTGTTGAAACTTCTTCGCCAGTATCGGTTGATAAAGATTCGGAGAAGAACGATTTAAGTAAAAAGGTTCCAAAGGATGTTTGAATATACTTACTGTTTGCAACCCGCGAAATCGTTGAAATATCCATGAACACCTTTTCCGCAATATCTTTCAAAATCATTGGACGAAGTTTGGTTTCATCGGCAGTTGAAAAATAGTCATACTGATATTCCAAAATGGTTTGCATGGTCAGCATTAACGTTTGTTGACGTTGCTTAATCGCATCAATGAACCAGCGAGCGGAATCAATTTTTTGCTTTACAAATACGACTGCATCTCGTTGTTCTTTGCTCGAATTTTTTTGCGATTTGCTATAATGAACAAGCATTTCTTGATAGGCCTTACTAATTTTTAAATCGGGCGCGTTTCTCGAATTGAGTTGCAGTTCCAATACGCCTTCATTGTTTGTTAGAATAAAGTCAGGAATGATGTGTTGAGTACTTTTAGCAGATTCGCTTTGAGAATTCCCTGGCCTCGGGTTGAGTCTCAGAATTTCTTTGATTGCAGCTTTTAATTCATCGTCAGTTAATTCCAGTTTTTTGGCAATCTTATCGTAATGCTTGCGCGAAATTTCTTCCATGCAATCACGTAAAATTACCGCTGCGGTTTTTAATTCAACGGTTTGATATTCTTTCCGTCGTAACTGAATGAGTAAACACTCTTGTAAATCTCTTGCTCCAATTCCTGGAGGATCCAATTCTTGTACTTCTTTCAGTAATCGAAGCACGTTTTCTTCGGATGTCAGAATGTTCTGGGAGAAAGCCAAGTCATCAACAATCGAACTGATGTCTCTGCGTAAATATCCATCTTCGTCGATGTTTCCTATCAGGTATTCTGCAATGGGGAATTCTTCGGCTTTTACATCACGTAGTGCAAGTTGGCTGATTAGCTGTTCTTGAAATCCTTGTCCACCCGCAAATGGTACTTCCTTGCGTTCATCGTCAGGACTGTAATTGTTAGCCGCCATTTTATACGCAGGCGTTTCGTCATCATCGATGTAAGCACTTAGGTCGAAATCTTCTCGGTTTTGATCTGCGTGTGCTTCTTCCTCGCCATCGTTCGAATCGCCAAATGGATCGTCGGTATTGGGTTCATCTGAAGAATCGTCTTTGTCGGCACCCTCTTCAAGCGCAGGATTAATCTCGAGTTCTTCCTTAATTCGTTGTTCCAAAGCAACGGTCGGAACTTGCAACAATTTCATCAATTGAATTTGTTGAGGAGAAAGTTTTTGTAATAATTTTTGTTGTAAACCTTGCTTGAGCATCGTGTTGCAATGTTAATGAATTTTAATAAAAAATGGGCTGCGATGATTGAGAATCATGGCGGTTTTTAGGTTCTAGTTCGAATAAAACGTTTGAGTTTAAATGTTGTTACGTGGATAAAGAAATTTATGCTTCTTCATTCGAATTCGATCAAAATCAATGTTCTAGTATCTTTTAATTAAAGCTTTGCGTATCTGTATTAGATGTTATCCCACACCAACAATCGTTTTTTCAAAATATCACTAATTACAATGATTTTAGTGATACTAACATCTTCATATAAATCAACAAGGAAAGAAGTTGCAAAAGATTTTACTCAGATTTTGACCTATACCGTTTATGTTAGTGGAAGTAAACGAGGAACGCTTCATGCACAGTTAATTAGATCAACAGATAAGTCTTACAAAATTCGTCTCGAAACGAATATCCATTTCCCTTTTACCAATGTATTGTCGCTTATACAAGTGAATTACTCTGCTTCAGGACTAGAAAGTGCGTCTTCTTTTAAGAAGATTAACAACCATGTAAATGAACAAATCAATTTGCAAAAGACAATCGGGGGATATTTACTCACCAATGACGCAGGGCAGAAAACCCGAATTCTTGCACAAATTCCATTTAGCGTTGGACGATTATATCACCACGAGCCTCTTGGAATGAATGAACTTTTTTCGGAGCGATTAGGCGCGTTTGTTCCAATAAAGAATCTCCGAGAAGGGGAATACGAATTAATTCAACCCGACGGAAAAAAGAATGTATTCGTTTACCGTTATGGAATTTGCACCGAAATGCGCACCGAAATGATGGCTTGCAATGTTCGGTTTGTTCTTTCGGAATAATTTAAAACTCTAGGTTTTTAGGTGTTCTCGGAAAAGTAATTACATCACGAATATTTCCCATTCCTGTAACAAACAAAATCAAACGTTCGAATCCTAATCCAAATCCACTGTGTGGTACGGTTCCGTATTTACGAGTTTCTAGGTACCACCAAAGACTTTCGCGGTGAATTCCCATTTCATCGATACGTCGGCTTAATTTCTCGTAGTTTTCCTCACGTTGCG
>CALQJV010000058.1 GCA_943330985.1 Chitinophaga pinensis | reverse complement strand
ATTCTTGGAAAAAGGGTAGAAATTATCAATCAAAAAAAACTTGAATTAGGAGAAAATGTCTCTATTCAAGAAAATGTTATTTTACATTGCGGTGGAGCTGATTGGTGCAATAATGAAGGTTCGATAAAAATTGGCAGTCAATCTGTAATTTCACCCAACTGTGTCTTTTGGGGATGTGGAGCAAACATAATTATAGGTAAAAATTTTGATTGCGCTCCGGGTGTAAAAATTTTTGCTTCACGAACTGATTACGAAAATAAAATCGCTTATCCTGCATTAAATCCTCACATATTTAAAGATGTAATAATTGGAGATAATGTTATTTGTTTCACTAATGCAGTAATAAGCCCGGGCGTGAATATTGGTAATGGAGCGGTGATAGGTGCAAATAGTCTTGTGTTAAATGATGTTCCCGAAAATGCAATTATTGGTGGTTCTCCTGCTAAGGTTATAAGAATATTGGAACGAAACTAGAATAATGAATAAATTTAAATTCCTTATTAAAAATATACTTTCACCCGAAGGAAAGGTTATAATTCATTTAGGTAAATCAGAGTTATCCAAGCGACTCTTAAAATATTTCAATTCAAGGTCTTGGAAAAGAGGTTTTATTAAACTTAAAAAATACAATATCTCTTTATTGCCAATTGCAATATTTTCAAATGGGGAGGAATATTTAACTTTAGTAAGTGGTAAAAATTCTGCAGCTTATTTTTCTAGAAGATGTACCAAATTAAATTATACTTTTCATAAGTTAAATCCGAATATGTTTATTAATGATATATTTGAAATAAACACTTCTTCCTCTGAAAGGCAAGGACGAACTATGGATGAAAGCTATTTAATTAAAGTGGAAGAATGGCAGCATGATGAAGAAAATAAATGGTTCGGGATCTATTCCTTAGAGGGTAAATTGGTAGCGTATGCTTGGACATATGAAGTGGGTGAAATTGCCTTAATTAATCGTATTCTTGGTCATGGAGATTATTTAAAAGACAATATTATGTACTTGCTCATGACAAATATTGTATCATATTATATTGCACTTAACAAAACGAAATTCATTATGTACGACACATTTGGCAAGGTTGAAAATGGCCTAGTGATGTTCAAGAAACGAATCGGATTTAAGCCTTTTACAGTAAATTTTAGGGAATGATCAAAACAGTTTTAAAACGAATTTGGTTCGATTATTTCCTCAGAAACAGAATCAATGATTATGAACATTTGATTAAAACAGCTTTGAATAAAGGCTTCAAAATAATGTCACATAGTCAATTTTACGATTTAGTTAAAAAGAATGAAATAGGCAATCAGAAAATTTTAATGATTCGTCAAGATATTGATTCAGATCCAACTTATTGCAAAGAATGGTTATACATTGAGAAAAAGTACATGATTCACACCTCCTATTATTTTCGATTGTGTACAATAGATATTCAGATGATGAATGAGATTATAGAATATGGCTCAGATTGCGGCTATCATTATGAAGAATTAGCCACTTTCGCAAAGCGCCATAAAATTAAATCTTCGCAAGAAATTCAAGATCAATTTAAAGCAATCAGAATTGAATTCAAAAATAATTTATTAGCACTTGAGACAAAATTAGGTAAGAAGATCAAATACATTGCTAGTCATGGAGACTTTGCTAATCGAAAGTTAAAAATGCCTAATCATGCATTTATTAATCGAGAATTTTTAGATGACAATGGCTTGACTTTCGAAGCATATGATCGTGAATTCTTAGATAATTACAACATTAATATTATGGACGCATTTGGACCAAAGTATTATGTAGGTAGGATTTCGCAATTGCAAGCGCTGGATCAATTCCAAATCGTACATTTATTGTTGCACCCAAAAAATTGGAAGTCTAGTTTCTATTGGAATACATATGAGAATTTTAAAAGATTCAGAGAAGGAATAAGTTATCGATAATACATGTTTGGAATAAAACACAACTAATGCCCATGCAATGAAAAAGCTATTAATCATTGGTTCTAATACCATTCATGTATACAATTACATAGAGTTAATTCGTGATTATTTTGATGAAATTTTATTGATAACCGATAAAAAGAGAGAGCATAGTGCTATCAATACCATAGAACTAAACTTTCATTTAAATCCTATTTCGGGCTTAAAAACCATTGGAAAAATCAAGCAAATCATTTATGAATTCAACCCATCAATCATCCATATTCATCAAGCAAATTCCTATGCCTTTTATTCATTAAAAGCAGCTGCAAAATTTCATATTCCCAAGATTCTTACCGCTTGGGGAAGCGATATTTTAGTTCTCCCTAAAACAAATTGGCTTCTGAAAAAGATGGTCCAATTTAATCTGCGAAATGCAGATGCTTTTACTTCCGATTCCATTTTTATGGCTGCCGAAATGCGGCAATTAGTTCCCGAGAAGAAATTGGATATTCGCATTGCAAATTTTGGTATTGAGATTATTGATTTGCAATTACCTAAAGAAAACATCATTTATTCTAATCGGCTGCACAAGAAAAACTATCGCATTGATCAAGTTATTGAAGGATTTAAAAAATTTATAGATAACACCGAAGATCAATCTTGGAAATTAGTTATTGCAGCCACGGGCGAAGAAACAGAGGCGTTAATATCATTAACAGAGAAGCTCGACTTAAAAAGAAATGTAGAATTTGTGGGATGGGTCGACAAAGTAAAAAATGCCGAATATTATGCAAAAGCAAAACTCTTTGTTTCCATTCCCGAAAGCGACGCAACAGCCATAAGTTTGCTTGAGGCGATGGCCTATGGCTGTATTCCGGTTCTTTCAAATATTCCGGCAAACAATGAATGGATAATAAATGGGGAAAATGGAATCATATTAAAATCCTTAAACGATGACTTTTTTAAACGTGCTTTAGCATTGAATATCGCTGAAGTTGCATCGTTAAATAAAAAGATTGTGGATGAAAAAGGAACTAAATTGGCAAACAAAAAAGTATTTATTCAGCTTTATGATTTTCTTTTAAAAAATTCGAAATGAAAGTTTGTCACCTCACTTCTGTACATAAATGGAATGATGTCCGCATTTTTGAAAAAGAATGTGTTTCCTCTGCAAAAGCAGGTTTTGATGTAACGCTCATTGCGGTAAATGGAGAACGTGGAATCTTTGAGGGTGTAAATGTTATTTCGGTTGCTGATCAAACTCGCAGTCGTTTAGGTCGAATGATTAAAACTGTTGATGCTGTATATCAAGAAGCTGTAAAAGTAAACGCCGATGTTTATCATTTTCATGACCCTGAATTATTACGCATTGGTATTCAATTACAAAAAAAACACGGCAAAAAAGTTATTTATGATTCACATGAAGACTTGCCACGACAAATCTTAGATAAGCTTTGGATACCAGCTATACTCAGAAAAACAATTTCGAAACTTGTAGAGCATTATGAGAATAAGATAGCGTCTCAATTGAGTGGTATTGTAGCAGCTACTCCACATATTCAAAAACGTTTTCTTCAGAGCAATCGCAATACTGTAAACATTAATAACTATCCAATTTTGGAGAAATTGTCGATTGATGTTGATTGGGAGAAAAGAAAAAATGAAGTGTGTTATGTTGGAGGTATTTTTATTTCGAGAGGAATTGCTGAACTCATAGATGCGATGAATGAAGTGGATGCCCAGTTAAATTTAGCGGGTAACTATGCGCCAATTTCGTTGCGAGAAAGTTTGATGGAACGCAAAGGATGGCGCAATGTAAACGAATATGGATTTGTTGGTCGGAAAGAGATTATTGAAATACTCTCTCGTTCAAAAATTGGCATGGTAACGCTTCATCCTACACAAGCTTATCTCGATTCGCTTCCCATCAAAATGTTTGAATATATGGCAGCTGGCATTCCTGTTATTGCATCCGATTTTCCTTTATGGCGAGCAATAATCGACAAGCATCAATGCGGCATGTGTGTGGATCCGAAAAATAGTAAAGCAATTACGGAAGCCATCAACTTCCTATTATCAAATAACGAAATTGCTTCCGAGATGGGTCGTAATGGTCAAAAAGCAGCAAATGAGAATTATTCTTGGAATGCAGAATCGAAGAAATTGGTTGAATTTTATACGACTTTAAAGTGAGCACAAAAACAATTTGGATTGTAAATCAATATGCAGGCTCTCCTATACACGGCATGGAGTTCAGGCATTATTATCTTGCAAAAGAATTTGTAAAAGCGGGCCATAATGTATTTATTATTTCAGGCTCATATTCCCACCTATTTAAGCAACAACCTGAAATCAAAGGAGATTTCACATTTGAAAACATTCAAGGAATTAATTATTGCTGGGTAAAGATTCCATCTTACGAAAAATCAACCAGTATTGGACGATTTATGAATATGTTAAAATTCATGGTTCAATTAAAAAAAATCCCTCTCAATAATTTAACTCAACCCGATACAATCATTGTTTCATCACCTTCTCTATTTCCAATTGTTCGGGCAAAGAAATGGGCGAGGAAATTTAATGCGAAATTGATTTTTGAAATACGCGATATTTGGCCCTTGAGTTTGCAAGAATTAGCAGGGATTTCTTCCTTAAATCCTCTTATCTTATTCATGAAGCAATTCGAAAGGTTTGCTTATAAGAATTCCGATTCCATTGTTTCTGTTCTACCTGGCGGATATTTGCATGTTATTAAATACGGTGTTAACCCAAACAAAATAGTATGTATTCCAAATGGAATTGATTTGGATGAAGTTGCTAATCCTCAAGCACTCGAAAAAACAGTTGCTGATCAATTACCTCAAAATAAATTTATTGTTGGATACGCTGGAAGCATTGGTGTTTCGAATGCGTTAGATTGGTTTATTAATGCCGCAATTGAATTAAAAGATGATAAAGAAATCGCATTTGTGGTTTTCGGGAATGGGGCTGAGAAAAATAAATTTATCGAACAAACGAATGGATGTAACAATGTAAAGTTTTATGATTCCGTTAAAAAAGAAGAATTCCAATCGCTTTTAAACCGATTTGATGTCTGTTATATTGGATGGAAAAATGATTCGCTCTATCGTTTTGGTATTTCTGCAAATAAACTTTTTGATTATCTGTATTCGGCAAAACCTATTATTCACTCAGTTAATGCATTTAATGACCCAGTAAAAGATGCTCAGGCGGGAATTTCTGTTCATCCAGAAAATACAGCTGAAATTATTAAAGCAATTTATTCAATGAAAAACATGACCAACTCCCAAAGAGAAGAATTGGGGAAAATGGGGAGAAGGTATGTTCTTGAACATCACACATACAAAGTACTCGCTGAAAAATATCTTGAACTGATATAAAGAACATGAGCGTATTAATTAATAATTATAAATCTGAATTAGCTAATTACTTAAATGTAAAAGAATCGCACATAACGCTTTTTTGGAAAGGTCGTGTTGCGCTTTATGCTTTGTTAAAATCATTTGGAATTTCCAAAGACGACGAAGTTATTTTGCCCGCTTTTACCTGTGTAGTTGTTCCTAACGCCATTTTGTATTGCGATGCAAAACCGGTTTATGTTGATATAAACCCGCAGACGTTAAATTGTGACCCGGAAGAGATTCGCAAGAAAATTACTCCCAAAACAAAGTTAATCATTGCTCAAAACACCTTCGGATTATCGTCCGATTTGGATGCAATTATGCGTATTGCGAATGAGTACCATATTGTTGTTATTGAAGATTGCACACACGGTATTGGAGGATATTACAGGGGAATAAAAAATGGAACTATAGCCGATGCAGCGTTCTTTTCAAGCCAATGGAATAAACCATTTTCAACTGGTATTGGTGGAATGGCCTATGTTCGAGATCAACCAATAGCAGAAAAGATGAACGTTTTCGAGTCCAATGCTATCGATCCAAGTTTTATGGAACGATTTCAATTGTCTATGTTATTGAAAGTTCGTGCAATTATGAAAGCGCCTGCTATTTATTGGCCCATGATAAAGCTGTATCGATTTCTTAGCAAGAATAATCTCATTGTTGGATCTTCACAAGGTAACGAATTGGCAAAACCAGAAATTCCAAACGGCTTTCTAAAAAAAATGTCACCGATTCAAATGAAAACCGGTATTGCTGAATTGAAAAAATTAGATCAATATGTGACTCATCGAAAAAATATCGCCAAACAATACGATGAGTTTCTTCAGCAAATGGGAATCAAGGTATACACACACCAAGATCATGCTTATTTAAAATACCCCATTTTAGTAAAAGACAGAAGCTTATTCCTGCAATTGGCCGAAAAGAAATCTATCGAACTTGGCGATTGGTTTATCTCTCCCATCCACCCAATTGAAGAAAACTATCATTTGTGGAACTATGAATATGGGCAATTTCCCATTGCCGAAAACATAGCAAAACATTGTATAAATCTCCCAACAAATAAGGATATTACTCCTCAAAAATTAGCATGCATTATTTCATTTTTAATACAAAACAAAGAACAGATTTTATCCTTTGACTAATTCCATTCAACATACCATCCATATCAGATTGACGCAATTATTTGCCTTTCTGCTCCCCATAAATCCTGCATGGTCGGCTGCTTGCATTTTCTTTTTAACTATCAATTGGGTCTTTGGTTTAGGCTTTAGAGGTATTACAAAAGTGCATTTTCAGCCGAAAGCTTTTTTCGTATTTACGGGTATATTTATCATGTATTGCTTAGGATTGGCATGGTCTCATAATTTGCAAAGCGGCTCTCGAGAAGTAGAAACCAAAATGTCGCTTTTCCTCATGCCATTGGTTTTCTTCACCGTTCCATTAAATTCAGAACAGTTCAGAAAGACGCTTCAACTATTTGTGATTGGTTGTGGATTAGCCATGATGGGCTGGATATTATTTGCCGCCTATAACTTTATAATGACAAAATATTATCTGGCACAAGGCATCGAAATCTGGGATTTCGGAATTAACTATTTCTTTAAAGAACGATTATCCCGAATTATTCATCCGAGTTATATGGCAATGTATGTTTGCACTGCCTTTTGGATGATTCTTAAAGTCAAGGACCCGTTGTTTCAAAAAAAATTATTCAATGTTGGATTCATTTCCCTTTTTGCATTATCAACCCTCCTTTTAATTTCCAAAGCGGGAAT
>CALQJV010000057.1 GCA_943330985.1 Chitinophaga pinensis | reverse complement strand
TTCAATTGGAAATCAATACCTAAGCATGGGGTATGAAGATATGTTTTTAGCAAAATGGCTCGATTCGCCTAGTTCGATGAGCAATATAAAGCCTGAAATTTATTTTCATGTATTTCCCAATCCTACAGATAAATTTTTAAATATTCAAAGCGCAGTATCCTTGAATCATTCATCCTTCTATATATATGATACATCTGGATTATTAGTTATGAGCAACATCATAAATGACGAGCAATGGTATGTAGATGTGAGTTGTTTAAATCCAGGAATGTATGTTTTTAAAATGTGTGCAAATGGAAAGTATTTATCCAAAACATTTGTAGTTAATTAATTCCAATGTATTTCAGCTGTTAGCATTTATTTTTTGAAAATTAACAGATTATGATTTTTGCTTAATTCAATAATTGATGAATAATTGAACCACAATCTTGAGTTCTCTTATTTAAAATGAAATTCACTAAATATTTATAAAACATGAAATTATTTAAATTCAAGCTGTTTGTTATTTTATGGATTCATACTTCCCTAATTATAAATGCTCAAATCGATACTGCTTGGGCAAGGTCTTATGAAGCAGGGGCTTGGGATGAATCAATGGCTATAGCAACCGATTTGGAAGGGAATATTTATGTTACAGGATCATCCTATGTCTGGAATACGAGTTGTGATATTTTAACCATGAAATACAATGCGAATGGAGAAATTCAATGGTCTAAGATTTTTAGTAATTCTTCGAATGGTTGGGAAGAGGGTCAATTTATTAGCTACCACAAAGGATTTATTTACGTTGCGGGTTATACAAGTCAAGGAATTTCGACATCATTAGGAAGTTTTATTGTGATTAAATATTCCCTACAAGGCGATACAATTTGGACCTATATCGAAAATGAAATTCAAGAAGGAGAGCCGACTGCCATGCATTTCGATTCGGAGGATAATATTATTCTTGCTGGATATGATGGAAGTAGTGCTCCATCAGCATTTATAACATTAAAATTAGATAGTTTGGGAGATTTGCTTTGGTTGAAAAAATATAGCAATGGAGGCTTCAGCGATGTTAATAAAATATGGGATATGTGTTTAGATGATTCCAATAACATATATGTTACAGGAATTAGTGATGATTCATTTCAAACATATTTTGACATTGTTACAATTAAATACTCTGCTAATGGCGATTCCTTATGGTTAAAAAGATTCAATGGGCCTTCCAATTATTATGATTTAGGAAGATCCATTCGGTTTGATGCTGATGGATTTATTTATGTTGGAGGTTCAACATCAACAGATGGAGCTGCGCCTTGGAATGATTTTGTTATTTTAAAATACGATACATCTGGAAATCTCATTTGGAATAGATTCTATAATAGCATATATAATTCATATGATGATTTTATGAGTCTTGAAATTGATCATACAGGAAATATATACGCAATGGGTGTTGTTAGCAAAAACAATAACACTGAAACGAATTTAATTCAATTGGTAAAATACAATTCCAATGGAGATACTTTATGGACAAGTCATTTAGATTTACCTAAGACAGATCATGGAAACGAAATGATTATTGATTCATCCTCAAATATCTATATCACAGGATTTACCTACAACAATTTTGGACAGGGCTATAATGGTCTTACATTAAAAATTGATTCATCAGGAGTCTTAAAATGGTTTGCCGAATACAATGGTATAATAAATAATGAAGATCAATTTTATAGTTTGGTATTGGATAATAATAACGATTTAATAGTAACAGGGCGGACTAAAAATGATAGCACAATTATGGATTATAATACGGTTAAATACCGCAACAGCATTTTAGGAATTCCATTAATAGAATCGGGTAATCCATCGCTATTTTTGAATTGCTTTCCTAATCCGTCAAAGGACATTACGAATATCACTTTTTACATTCCCAAAACAGCAAATACAAAACTATGTTTAATAGACAATAAGGGAGTTGAAGTAATTATTATTTGCAAAGGAATAATGCACAGTGGCAACCATAGCTTTGTGATCAATTCGGAAAAACTACATGCGGGAATTTATTATTGTGTTTTGGAAAATGATAACTCTCGAATGCAATCGAAAATTATCATTTTAAATTAAATCTTATTGCTCAGCATTTTGCCAAGTTCTCCAGCTTTGTTCGGCTTGCATTTCCAACATCGATTGTCCATTATGAATCATCGCATGGTTGGTTTTTCCTTTATGTAAAAATGCAGTTTCCGCTGGGTTGTATATCAAATCGTAAAGCAAATGTTTGTCAGTTAGCAAATGATAAGGCATTTGCGGAAATATTTCCTCATTGGGAAATTGCCCGATAGGTGTTGTATTGATAATAAGCGGATGAAAATGGATAACATGCTCATTAATATCTTCCCATCCAATTTCTTGGTCACCCTCCGGATTTCTACTTACAAATAAAGTATCAACTCCCAGCTTATATAAGACATAAGCAACCGATGATGCACTTGCGCCTGTTCCCAATATCAATGCACGCTCAAACCAAGGACGCATGAGTGGTTTGATTGATTCTTTGAACCCGTATATGTCTGTATTGAACCCTTTCAAACGAAATCCTGGAATTTTTTGACCTTCAAACGGAACTTTTTCTTCTTGAACTACAACCGTATTGACAACTTGTAATGCTTCTGCTGGACCATAAATTTCATCCAGATACGCACAAATGGCTTGTTTGTATGGAATGGTAACATTAAAGCCCCGCAGATTGGGAGTTTGCATGATAAACCGAGGGAAATCTTCTATGCTTGCTAATTCAAACGCATCGTAACGAGCATCGATGATAGATTCACGTTTGAATTTTTCTGCAAACCAAGCAGGGGAGAAGGTGTGACTCAGTTTTTTGCCAATAAGTCCGTATTGACGCATCGGTTAATATTTACTCATTGAAGGATCAATCTGATCAATCCAAGCAAAAATACCTCCGCTCAAATTATAGACATTGGTAAATCCTTGCTGTTCTAAATAACGTGCAATATTCGAAGATCGAGCGCCTGATTTACATTGCAAAACAACTGGGATGTCTTTGCGAATGGTTGATAAATGATCAGGAATACTGCCCATGGGAATTAATTCTCCTTGGATATTCGCTGCTTCGTATTCAAATTCTTCACGGACATCAATTAACTGATGAATAACACCTTCGTCTCTCCAGTTTTTAAGTTCGCTAACAGAGATTTCTTTCATTTTATACTGTCTGTTTTAGTTTATGAAATTCTTCAGGTAAAAATTGGAAGAAAGTATCGCCACGTAATCCCAATCTAAGTGTTTCCAATGGAATTACATCGTCGTGCGATATATTGCCCAAATTCACATTGGCACCAATTAATTTGATAAACCATGCTTGTTGCGATTTACCTGGAGCTTCCCATAAAATCCGATCAGAAGGAATTTTAGATAAAATACGATTGACCAAAACAACATGAGCTGTTCCGTTTGGTCGATAAATTCCAACATTGCCACTTTCGCGCGCTTCCGCAATTACTTTCCATGAACCTGCATCCAATTCTGCTTTCATCATCGAAATCCATTTTGCAGGAGCAATTAAAATACCTGCTTCTTTCGATCCTACTTCAGAAAGTACGCGGTAGTTTTTTGCTAATTTTGAAATATATT
The DNA here is from genome assembly GCA_943330985.1 of Chitinophaga pinensis. The sequence continues at coordinate 3,485 of CALQJV010000057.1, read as the reverse complement.
CACACTTAACATTGTGATTTAGAACGATTGAACCGTCCGATACTTCACAGGTATCAAGTCCTAAATTATCGATGTATTTCCGATAATCATCAAATCTATTTCGAACAATAAAGGCTTCGAATAGTGTACCGCCAACATAAACACGCAAACCAGCGTCTTGATAGAGTTTGATTTTCTCTTTCACATTTCGAGCCACCAATGAAGTACCAAATCCTAATTTGATAATATCAGCTAAATGTCCTGAATGTGCGATGAAATCTTCGGCTTGACGAATACTCAATCCTTTGTCCATCATCATGGTCACTCCCGACTCACGGGGTTGAGGGCTTCGTTCGGGTAAAAATGGTAAAATATGTGTCATTCTTTGTCTCTATAACGGTCTATTAAATTTTTAATTTCTGCCTGCATTCCAAATCGGGGTAATTCCTCCAGGATTTTCATTCCCATTTGTGGATCCACAGACAAGGCAATCTCTGCCAGAATACACGCTTCTTGAACATTACCTCGATGAAGTTCAATCTCACAGGCTTGAAATGTCAATCGCGTATGTCCAGGATGGTATTTAAAACTTTCTTGAATAAAATCGTATGCTTCCTCATTTCGACCTTGTATCAATAACATATTGGTAAGGAAAATCCAAATATCTTCATTATCGGGTTCAAATTCAATAACCTTCAAATACGACTCTTCGGCTTCTTGAACGAATCCCATTTTTAATTGAATATCCCCCAAAATGAACCAAAATGTGCCGCGATTCGGGTCGATGTTGATTCCTTTTTTAATATGCACCAAAGCTTCATTGCTCTGATTCATAAAATCGAGCACAACACCAATTCCAACCCAAGCATCAGCAAGCATTTCATCCAAAGATGCCGAACGTTGGTAATATTTTAAAGCTTCTGGATACTGATCGATGTTTTCGTAACATTCTCCAATGTATAAAAATGTAGCAGCATCGGGCTCTTCCAAACGGAAAATCTCTTTGTATGCTTCAATCGCATCTTCATATTTTTCGGAAGCCGCCAAGCAATTGGCTTTGTTAAACCAAGCACTTGCAAAACTATCATCTATAATCGTTGCATAATCAAATGCCTTGATTCCATTGGTGTAATCTTGCTTTTTGCTGTACAAATGCCCCAATGCATACCAAGCCACTTTCGAATAGGGATGATTATCAATAAACTTTTTGAAAAATACAATTCCTGCTTCGAGCTTATCGGTAATGTCAAAACAAAACGACATCTCATACAGTGCCGATTCATTGTCTGGATTCATTGTTAAACAGCGTTTTAAGTAGCGTGCTGCTTTGCCATATTTCCCTTGATTCTGAAATTCAAATGCAATGAAAAGGTAGATTTCTTCAAAGTTACGATCGATGCGCAATGCTGCTTTGTATGATTCGATAGCATCGGATGAACGACCTAGCATGGCGAAAATACCTCCTCGGGTAATAAAAACTTCAGGATTACCAGGTTCAAAAATCTCCACTTCATTCAATAAATCCAAGGCATCATCGTACTTGCCTTCTGCAGACAATAATTGTGATTTTCTCAATAGAAAATAAGTAGAGTCTGGGTATTGCCCTGATGCAAACTTTATTGCATTTAATGCCTTTTGATGATGGTTTTCGTGGATATAAAACTCAACGATGTTCTCTAAATCATCGCGCTCAAAATAATACTGTTCATTGAGACGTAACATCGTTTCAAACCGTTTAACAGCGAATTCCGGATTCTCATATTCTTCTGAAAATTCATTCATACGCGTTTCGGATTTGATTCATGCAAAATTAAGAAAATATGACTGCTAAATTAAGGAAGTTTTGAACAGAGTTTATTGATTATATCTTGAACTGAATAAAATTTCAATTGCTTCATTTTCTGAAAGATTGTGTTTTAATAAAAAACATTATATATACAATTCAAGGGAATATTTCAACAAGAATTTGCATTAGGTGTTTGTTAATGTTAACTATTCACAGTTTCTAAACGACAAATTTGGCAGTACATTGCTATCGTTGCTTAACCAAGCATCATTTTGTTTAAATTCAAACATAATTTCAAGCGCAGTGTATGGATAAATATGTGTGCATTCATGGTCATTTTTATCAGCCACCTCGAGAGAATGCTTGGCTGGAAGAAATAGAACAACAAGATTCGGCATACCCGTACCATGATTGGAATGAACGTATTGCGCACGAGTGTTATGGTCCTAATGGAACCTCACGGATTTTAGATGAGGACGATAATATCATCAACATTGTCAATAATTATGAAAGAATCAGTTTCAACTTTGGTCCAACATTGTTGCAATGGATGAAAATCCATACGCCCGAAACGTATCAGCGTATCTTGGATGCAGATGTTATAAGTCAAAAGAAATTTGGCGGTCATGGAAATGCGATTGCTCAAGTTTATAATCACATCATCATGCCTTTGGCTAGTCGACGTGATAAAGAAACTCAGGTAATTTGGGGGATTCGAGATTTTGCATCGCGCTTTAATCGGAAACCAGAAGGCATGTGGCTTGCCGAAACAGCTGTTGATACTGAAACGCTCGAAGTGCTCGCCGAAAATAATATTCGATTTACCCTTTTAGCACCACGACAAGCTTCTCGGGTAAAGTCGCCCGATTCAAATTGGATAGATGTATCCGATGAAAAAGTCGACACAACGCGGCCGTATACCTGCAAACTTCCTTCAGGAAAAAGTATCGTTTTGTTTTTTTACGATGGCAACATTTCACAGGATATTGCTTTTAAAGGATTATTGATTGATGGGAAGGAATTCGCGAAACGTTTGGTGAATCGTCCGATGTCGGCAGGAAAAAAACTCATACATGTTGCCACTGACGGCGAAAGTTATGGGCATCATCATCGGCATGGCGATATGGCTTTGGCTTATTGCCTCGATTATATTGAGCAAAATAATTTGGCCACCATTACCAATTATGGACAGTTTATCGACTTAGTGCCCGTTACGTGGGAAGTTGAAATATACCAAAATAGTTCATGGAGTTGCGCCCACGGGGTTGAACGTTGGCGTTCGAATTGCGGCTGCAATTCTGGCATGCATCCCAACTGGAATCAAGAGTGGCGCTCTCCTTTACGAAATGCACTCGATTGGTTAAACACACAATTAGCAAGCGTTTTTGAAAAGGAAATTGGTCGTTACATGCTCGCCCCTTGGAATGCTCGTAATAATTATGTTGAAGTTGTTTTAAATAGGACAGATGCTTCAATGAATTCATTTCTGGGGATACATTGTAAAACTATTCCAGAAGGAACGCACCTAACCCGAGTTATTCGTTTGCTCGAAATGCAACGTCATTCCTTATTGATGTTTACAAGCTGCGGATGGTTTTTTGATGAGTTATCGGGAATTGAAACCATACAAATTCTTCAGTATGCCGATCGTGCCATTCAGCTTGCCGAAAGTGAAAGTAGCATTGTGTTAGAAAAAGAATTTCTTCAACGATTACAAAGC
>CALQJV010000056.1 GCA_943330985.1 Chitinophaga pinensis | reverse complement strand
TCCCGAGGGCCGCATGGTTTTTCTCGTTCTTGGATTTATTCCTGCATTATTGGGTTTGATTATCCATGCTCTCCCCATGAGTTTGGCCTTTTGGTTTACCGGAAAGAAAGTGCGAGATGCTCAGTTTATCAATTCGGTATTAATGGGCACCGGATTTTTCTTTACTGCAATCTGGTATATTTTTATTGCCGTTTGTAAAGTTTTTTATGCGCCGTTTTTGCTTTTGCTCATTCCCTTTTTTCCAATATTATTGAGAATCGCATTGCTCTATTCCGAAGCCCTCGGACAACAACGCGCAAGGTCTTTAAGGAAATCGATGGAGTAGTTTAACGATTTGAGTTCAGACGATGTTGCAATGTGTTGTGCCTGCGGCAGAGCTATACTGCTTGCTCGCTTTTAGGCATTTTAGTTAAATCACGCGATACCGTGTTTTGTTTTTCTCTCCTTCCTTTTCAATTATTTTAAGTTCTGTACCTTTTAACAAATCGCGACTTGCTGTAGCAGTAGAAATATCTTTGAATACATCCATATACTCCTTGCGTGAAAATTCCGATTTATTTATTTGAATAAAATACTCAAGTCGATTGATATCAGTCATAATTCGATTATTATAATTGAGTAATTCGCTTAATGATTTATCAATTACATCTAACATATATTCTATAAAAGGTGTTGACTTTCCTGATTTATCGCTTACTGACAAAGCTTTATAATAATCAACTTGAGTTGAATTAATCAAAGTTTCAAATGGTAAAAACTCAAATACAGGATACTCTTGAACAAGGATTAATGTTTGCCACAATCTTCCCATTCTTCCATTACCATCTATGAATGGATGGATAAATTCCATTTCATAATGAAATACACAACTTTTAATTAAAGTCAATTCATCATTGCTTTTCAAATAATCAAAAAGGTCATTCATTAAGAATGGAACATTCTCAAAAGGAGGCGCTAAATGAGCTAATTTTTCACCTTGAACGATTCCAACACTTTGTTTCCTGTAAACACCAACTTCATTCACAAGACCTCTCATTAGAATCTTATGTGCATCTATAAAAGAATTACTTGAGTATGGATTTAAGTTACCTAATGAATCATAGACTTTTAATGCATTAATTACTTCATCAATATCTTTCTTGGGTCCAATAACTCTTTTATTGTCTAGAATTGCAGAAACTTGATCTTCTGTTAGTGTATTACCTTCAATGCTCAGAGATGAATGAACTGTTTTAATCTTATTCTGTTTCCTCAATTGAGGAGATTGCTTATTAAGATAGTTTGCATTTACTTCACCAATTTTAATTGATATTGAACTAATTAGCTTTAGAATCTGAGCTGTAATGTCATATGGAGGCTTCATTGATACTATCATTTGATACTATCAAAGTTAGTTTAAAATATCTTTTATCCAACTTAACTAGTATGCATGGCTTTTTTATTTCTTGGATTTATTCCCGCATTGTATGGTTTTATTAACCATGCTGTCCCAAAGATTTTGGCCTTTCAGGAAAGAAATGCGAGATGCTCAGTTTATCAATTCGGTATTGATGGGCACTGGATTTTTCTTTACAGCAATCTGGTACATTATTATTGCTGTTTGTAAAGTTTTTTTACGCGCCTTTTCTGCTTCCGCTTATTCCCTTTTTCCCAATTCTATTAAGAATCGCATTACTTTATTCCAAAGCCCTAGGACAACAACGAGCAAGGTCTTTGAGGAAATCGATGGAGTAGAATTTAGCAAGAATGATATGAACAGAATTTCTATTTAGATAAAAATCAGCAATTAAATTTATTAAGTTAAATTATTGTATTATTGAAATTCATTCTGGAGACTGAACTCCATTAGTAAAAAAAAATTAGGGCGGAATCGAAAAGCCTTATGAGTAGAAATAAATTAATTTAAAAATAATGGATTCACAAAAAGTAGATATGTATATCATGTCAAATGCTAAATTTTTTGAAAGTCATCAGGTACATGTTATTAGAGAGAGATTGCTAGCTGTCGATGATTCAAAATGGGTGATGATTTCTTCTGTCGAATTAAAAGATCCGACAACAAGTTTAATTATTTCAATTTTAGCAGGTTCTCTTGGAATTGATCGTTTTATTATTGGGGATACTGGAATTGGGGTTGGTAAACTATTGACTTGTGGTGGATTTGGAATTTGGACAATCATCGATTGGTTTATGATTCAAACTGCAACGAAAGAGAAAAACATGCAAAAAATTCAACAGTTTTTATATTAATGAAACAAGACAAGAATAGGCTATATATTAGTGTTGTTATAGCTTGTTTAGCAGGGTATTTTTGGATTTATTGGATATTGATGAATACAACATCATCAACTTCGTCATTTGAAGTTTGTTTTATCAAGCACATTTCAAACATACCCTGCCCATCTTGTGGTTCAAGTCGTTCTGTAATTTCGATTATTCAAGGACACTTTCAAGAAGCTCTTAGGATAAATCCTTTAGGATATATTATTGCATTGATTATGTTTATATCTCCAGCATGGATCATAGTTGATTTAGTTTTTAAAAGAAAATCATTTTATAATGCATTTCTTAAAATGGAATCAATTTTTAAAAAGCACTTAGTCTCAATTCCATTGATTTTATTAGTAATAATTAATTGGATTTGGAATATTTATAAAGGTTTATGATTACAAAAACAAAATTTAATTACGAACCTTTGGAGCATGAATTTGAAAAAGCATCCAATAGTTATTTAATGTCATTAATGGCAATAATAGTCGGATTGCCTTTGCCAATTATTAATCTTATTGCAACATTTATTTTTTATTTAGGAAATCGCAAAGGAACTTATTTTGTTCGTTGGCATTGTTCGCAAGCTTTACTTTCTCAACTAACCGTTTTATTCATTAATTCATATGGATTTTGGTGGACAATTTCAATCGCATTTTCAACAGAACTAATAACAAACCAATACATTGCATATATTATAGTTGCCTTTATTTTTAATGTATCCGAATTTATCGCAACCATTTATACAGCAATAAATACTAGAAAAGGTATTCATGTTGAGTGGTGGTTTTATAGTGGCATTACAAATTTAATATGCAAGTCAAAATCATGAAGAAAATTATTTTTCAAGGTTTATTTATTTCGTTTTTATTTTTCGCATCCTGGTTTCTATTATCTAAAATAAATTGGGTATCCATTTTAAAAGTTCAAAAAATAACAGATAAAACAGAGGAGAAACTTGGAAATATTTTTTGGAATATTATTAACAAATCAGAAGTTGAGGATACTAATCCCTTTGCAAAAAATGCATTAGATAGTATTGTGAGTAAAATTTGTCTAGAAAATAATTTCGACAGAAAATTTATAAAAATTCACATTATTAAAAAAGATGAAATCAATGCTTTTGCAATGCCTAATGGTCATTTATTGGTATATACTGGACTAATAGAAGCTTCCGAAAATCAAGAAGAATTAAGTGGGGTTATTTGTCACGAAATTGCACATATTCAACTTAATCATGTAATGAAAAAACTGATTAAGGAAGTTGGTTTATCTACTTTAATTTCAATGACTTCAGGTGGTGGTGGTTCAGAAGTAATTAAGGAAACAATTAAATTAATTTCTTCAACAGCATACGATAGAAGTGTAGAAAAGGAAGCAGATATCAAAGCCGTCGACTATTTATTAAAGTCAAAAATAAATCCGGAGCCGTTCGCTAATTTTCTTTTTAAACTATCAAATAAAGAAAGTGAAACATCTAATTATTTTACATGGATAAGCACGCATCCAGAATCAAAGGAAAGGGCTGAATATATTATAGAATATAGTAAAAATAAAGGAAAAAATTTTGAGGAAATAATTACTATGGAAACATGGAATCGACTAAAAGATAATGTTTATCATTAATAATCAATTCACCATATTAAGTATTATATCAATCCCTCACTCTTCCCCAACCTAATGTTCTCAACATCCAGTCGGGTAGGGGTTTTTCAGATCCACGTTTTTTTAGATCGAGGTACCAACCAATTTTCTTGACCAAAGGGATTTTATGTGTTTGCACAAACTCGATGAGTGTACCATCTGGATCTTCGGTGTAGGTGAAATGTCCGGCAGCTTCACCCATGTCGAAACTGTCTTTGCTGTTAACGGTGAATGGTGATCCCATTGAGGCACACTTTTTTTCCAATGCTTCCATGTTGTTTACATCGAAACAGACATGGATATAGCCCAAATCGCCCCAGAAACGACCTTCAAAAACTGGGCGTCCTTGATGCGTCATGCTTTGCACAAGCTCAATTTCGGCGGCTCCTAATAAACGACTGAATGCTCCGCCAAACGAAGGTTCTGGACGTAAAAGCACACGACGATATTGCCCTGATCCCAATTCGGGTGCTGGGCCCGATTGATCAAAAACAATTTTGCTGAAACCAAGAGTTTCTCGGTAAAATTTCAAGGATTTCTCCATATCCGAAACGCCGATTTGTACTCCAGTTATTCCTCCATTCAGGTGTTTCCCTTTATCGAACCAATTAAGTCCGGGTGTAAACGTAAAGCGATTTCCATACGGATCGTTCAAATGAAAACGAGCGCCTCCATCGGGTGTTTTAAACAGGTCGGATGGGTTTAATCCTTTGGATTTATAGTTTGCATGAGCAGCAGCAACATCGCGACATTTCATTAAAATTCCGAAAATGCCCAAATCGCCAGGTTGCACTTGAAACGAAGCGGCTTGTGGAATGCGTTCGGTGTATTGCCATATTTCGAATCCTCCACCACCTTGCATATTCATCGCAAGAATTGCATAACGTTTACGCGCTTCATTGCCAGTGTATCGAACCATCAATTCGGCTGTTGATGCATCTTTGAAAACCGGAACATCCATCCCCAAATTTCTACGATACCAGGTAAAAGCAGCTTCGGCATCCTGCACACCAATTCCCACTTGTTGAATTCCGCTTAATAATGATGTTGCTTGTGACATATCAGTTCGTTTTTACACGTTTGATTAAATAATAAAACAAAGGAGGACAAAATCGTTTCAAATACACCGGAATCAACTCCGATTTCCCAACCAAGATTTCGTATTTCTTTTGTTGGATGGCTTTATCGATGATTTCTGCGCAACGTTCGGAGCTGAGCCCATTACGTTGACCATCGTCCATAATTCCATGCGCTGTACCATCCGATTTGAGCGCCGAAAAAGAAATATTGGTTTTAATACGTCCCGGACAAACAATGGTAACATACACGGGAACATCGATTAATTCCAAACGCATTGCTTCAAAATATCCGAGCAGTGCGTGCTTTGCTGCTGCATAAGAACTGCGCAATTTGTATCCGAACTTTCCTGCAATACTCGAAATAACCACAATGTGCCCTTTTTTTCTATCTATAAAATGAGGCAATAACGCTTTGGTAAGGGCCACAGGAGCAAAGTAATTCAGCTCCATGATTTTGCGTTCAATGATTTCGGGTGTTTCGATGGCAAGTGATCGTTGAGAATTTCCTGCATTGTTTACCAACACATCAATATGACCAAAATAGGATATGGCTTTTTCAACTTGATGATGAAAAGAACCTATATCAATCATATCGAATGCAAGCACTGCGGTTTGGACTGAACGAAGTTCGCAAGCAGATTTCAACTTTTCGAGCGCCTCTTTATTTCTTCCACTTATTATGAGCGCGTTGCCAGGCTTGGCAAGTTGCAATGCCAAAGCTTCGCCAATGCCCGAAGAGGCGCCGGTAATCCAATAAACGGTTAAGGGTTGAAACGTATTCACTTTGGCGAAAATAGATATTTGAAACGAACTCACGAAAAATGTTGATTCATTCCCTTTCATAAATGAAATTGATAATGCTTCAATGAATATTTTTGTGCATGATTAAATTCAAAATCCTCCTCATTCTTAGCTTGATAGTTCACTCAATTCAAGCGCAAAATCGTATCCAAATAATTCCTCAACCGGTTTCTGTTAAAGAATCTCCAGGGAATTTTATTCTCAACTCCAGTTCTCGCATTGTGCTTTTAGGTGGCGGTTTAAGCAATGAAGCTAATTATCTTCGCGAATATATTAATTCATATTATCAACTAAATTTGGTAATTGACAGTTCTGGAAATGCACCTGTGGGTTCGAACATCGAATTGAATTACGATCGAATCGACCATCCATTTCCTGGCGCATACAATTTGGAGGTAAATCCAAAACATATCTATATCGGAGGCGATAATGCAAGTGGTGTGTTTAATGGCATCCAAAGTTTACTGCAAATTCTTCCCTTAAAAGTTACCCCCGAATTGGGAGTTCCTTATTGTGGAATTCAGGATTATCCGCGTTTCCCTTACCGAGGATTGCATCTCGATGTGAGCCGTCATTTCTTTTCAGTCGAATATATAAAACGCTATCTCGATTACATTGCTTGGCATAAATTGAACGTGTTTCATTGGCATTTAACCGACGATCAAGGTTGGCGAATTGAAATCAAGAAATATCCAAAACTTACGCAAGTTGGTGCTTGGCGCGATGGAACATTGATAGGCAAACATCCTGGAAAAGGCTACGATACCATTCGTTACGGAGGATTTTATACACAAGAACAAATCAAGGAAGTGGTCGAATATGCCACCAAACGACATATTGAAGTAATTCCCGAAATTGAAATGCCGGGTCACAGTATGGCCGCCATTGCTGCGTATCCCGAATTAAGTACAACACCAACAAAGCCCAAAAATGTGGCAAAAGGTTGGGTGAATTTTGGCGATTACGAATACAACAATGTGTTGAATCCAAGCGATTTCACCTTTCATTTTTTGGAAGATGTTTTAACCGAAGTCATGGCGCTTTTTCCTTCTCAATACGTTCATGTGGGCGGCGATGAATGCTCCAAACGATGGTGGAAAGAATCGGCTTTTTGTCAGCAGTTGAAGAAAGATAAGGGTTTGAAGGATGAAAAAGCAATTCAGAGTTATTTCATTCAACGGGTGGAGAAATTCGTGAATTCGAAAGGAAAGAAAATCATTGGATGGAACGAGATTTTGCAAGGAGGTTTGGCGCCCAATGCAACCGTTATGAGTTGGCAAGGAACTGCAGGTGGAATTACCGCCGCTAAGAAAAAGCATGATGTGATTATGACACCCGGAAATGCGTGTTATTTCGATCATCCACAGCGTTTCAAAGACGATTCAACGGGCTTAGGAAAACC
>CALQJV010000055.1 GCA_943330985.1 Chitinophaga pinensis | reverse complement strand
CAGTTTAGAACTCATCATTCCCGAAGGATCTCCTTTGGCGAATTTCACAACCGAAGTCTTAGCAAGTTGTACCGAGGTAAAAGTGAAAATTGAAAACAACAGTGAACTTGCCGATAGCTATTCGTGGAATTTCGGAACGGGAACTTCGGCTGGAGGTTTAAACCCAGATGTCATCTATCAATATGGCGACTCTATTCACATTACCTTGATTGTTACAAATCCGAACTGCACTGATACATTGGAGTTTATTCAACCTCTGAAAGACTTGAAATCGTATTTCACCATCCATGATGTGAATGCCTTTTCTCCAAATGGGGATGGTAAAAACGATTGCTTCTCTCCAGCTTTGCAAAATCTTCCCAAACCCGATGACACCAACTTTTTAAAATGCAGCACCCTTCGCATTTTCAATCGCTGGGGCAATCCCATATTCGAAAGTATTGAAACCGACAATGGCTGTTGGAAAGGAACAACCAATGCAGGACAAGAATGCCCTTCGGGAACCTATTTCTTTTTATTCGAAGGACAAGGGCAATCGCTTCAAGGAGCCCTTGAACTCATCCGCTAATTAACTGATTATTTACGTATTTTCGTTGCAAGCAATTTCTTATGCAACGTTTACTTTTCCTTTTTGCGCTTCTTTTCAGTGCTTGCTTCTCTCTTCATGCTGATGGAATTTCAGCAATCCCAAAATCGGGGTTTATTCCCAATGCCGGCCAATGGAATCAGCAAGTGAAATACCGAGTTGGCATTCCCAATGGAGCTTTATTTCTTCGTAACACCGGATTGACTTATGTTTTGTATGATGGAGAAGCGGTTCATAATAAACACGAACAATCGCATCATCCCCAACAAGCATCAAGCATCGATAAAATAAAACACCATGCAGTCAACATGAATTTGCTCGGCGCCCAAGAGCATGTTCAAACCATTCAAGAAAATCCGAACGCTACCCGTTACAATTATTTTCATGGAAACAATCAATCGAATTGGGCAGGTGGTTTACTAGCATGGAATAAAGTAAGCTACCCCAATATTTACAACAATACCGATTGGGTTTTATATTCTAGGAAGAATGGAATTAAATACGATTTCCATGTTCATCCGGGCGGAAATCACCAAGATATTCGCATGCAGTTTGAGGGCGAAAATGCTATTCAAATTCGAAACAACACGCTTTACATCAAAACCAGTTTGGGCGATATTATCGAACAAGCACCTATTGCTTGGCAAGAAGAAAATGGCGTTAAAACTTTTGTTAATGTTTCATTTCGTAAAAATGCAGATGGAAGTATCGGGTTTGATGTTGCTCAATACAATCACGCGCAGAAACTGATCATCGATCCTCAATTAATCTTTGCAACGTATTCTGGATCTCAAGACGATAATTGGGGATACACAGCAACGTACGACAATGCTGGAAATGGCTATTCTGGTGGAATCGTTTTCGGTGCACAATTTAGCACTACGATTGGTGCATATGAGGAAGTTTTTGGTGGAGGTCAGTTAGACATAGGCATTCTCAAATACACTCCTGACGGCAGTAATGTTTTGTATGTAACGTATATCGGTGGCGCAAATGCCGAATTGCCTCACAGTATGATTGTGAATGAATATGACGAACTGCTCATTTTTGGAACAACAGGATCGTCCGATTTTCCAACAACTTCGGGCGCTTATTCCAATACGTTTCAAGGTGGTCCTGCAGCGAGTTTCGAAAACGGATACATTCAACTTACAAACGGATTGGATGTTTTTGTGTGCCGATTATCGAGCGATGGTAGTCAAATGCTTGGCTCTACTTATGTTGGCGGCACTGGCAACGACGGATTTAATGGGGCAATTCCAGTAAATTATGCCGACGAAATTCGAGGTGCTATTTGGGTGGATGCCAACAATGATGTGTATGTAGGAACAAGCTCACAAAGCACCGATTTTCCAATCACAAACGGAGCCATTCAACAGCAATACGGAGGAGGAAATCAAGATGGTGTTGTATTTAAATTGAATGGGAATTTAACGCAATTACGTTGGTCAACATACCTTGGTGGCTCTGCTGAAGATGGCATTTATTATTTGGTAGTGGATACCGATAAACGTGCAGTGGTTACAGGTGGAACAAAATCGAGCAATTTCCCAACTAGTAATAATGCATACCAAAGTTCTTTTGGTGGCGACACCGATGGTTTTGTATCGATTATTGATTCTAGTGGAAATACTTTGGTTGGCTCAACATTTATTGGCGCTGCGGGCTATGATCAGTCGTTTATTGTGGGAGCCGACAAAACCAATCATGTGTATATTTTCGGTCAGTCGGATGTAAGCGGCGATATTTTCAACATCAACACAGCGATTGGAGTTCCCGGAGGAAATCAGTTTTTGATGAAATTGGATCCGATGTTAAACAACGTGGTTTGGTCGAATGCCTTTGGAAATGCTACGGGCGCTCCCGACATCACTCCTACAGCCCTTTTGGTGGACTTATGCGATAAAATTTATTGCACCGGTTGGGGCGGAAGCATCAATACCTTTGGGACCGGAACAGCAGGCTTGGTTACCACACCTGATGCTTTTCAATCGACCACCGACAACAACGATTTTTATTTGTTCGTGATGGACAATCAAGCCCAGAGCTTGGAGTATGCATCGTTTTTAGGAGGACCACTTTCGCCCGATCATGTGGATGGCGGAACCAGTCGTTTCGATCGTAAGGGCGTGATTTACCAATCGATTTGTGCGGGTTGTGGTGGACAAAGTGATTTCCCAGGATTGGATTCCACATCGTATTCTCCCATCAACGAATCGAGCAATTGCAATAACCTGCTTGTGAAATTCGATTTCGAATCGCCTATTACGGTTTCAGCTATTGCAAGCATTACTGAACCAATTGGATGCGCCCCATACACCGCTCAATTCAGCAATACGAGTGTGAATGCCGATATTTTCAGTTGGCGTTTAAATGATGTTGAGATTGGTTCGAGTTCCGATTTAACATATACGTTCAACTCCAGTGGAACTTATGAAGTGGTATTGATTGCGAGCAGTAGCTTAACCTGCAACGGTTCCGATACTGTTTCCTTAACTATTACTGTCATTTCCGAAATTGAGGGTACTCTCGCTCCAATAACGGTTTGTCAAGGTCAAGAAGCAACACTTGGTCCCGATACATTCGACGATCCGTATTACCAATTTCAATGGTCGAATCCGGCAACGCTGAGTAATGGTGAAGTTCGCAAACCCACATTAATTGCCGATTCATCCATGATTTATTCAGTCGAGATTCGCGTTGGATCATGCATCGATACACTAACACAAGAATTGATTGTTTTGGGAACGAGCCGCAATGAATTAGCACTCATCGATACCTGCGCATTCGATACAGTTGCTGTTGGTCCCATTGGCGATTACGTTATGGGAACAACCTTCGAATGGAGTCCTAGTTTGGGATTAAGTTCAACTTCAGAACAAAATCCTCTTGCTTATTTGAATGGATTTCAACATTACATCGTTCTGATTAATCGCCCAGAAGGATGCACCGACACACTCGATGTTCCGGTGAATGGCCGTTTCGACACCATGAATGCCGGCGATGATGTGAACGTGTGCGAAGGAGAACCTGCTTCGATTGGTTTGCCAGACAATTCCGGACTTTACTCCTATTCGTGGACTCCGACCGCATTTCTAACGAATCCCGACTCAGCTGTTCCGATTGTTAACGTTGGAGAAAACACTCAATTTAATGTGATTCGAACTCCCTTAATTGGCGCTCCTGGATGTCCAGCAAAAGATTCAGTTCAAGTATTAATTGTGAGCAAACCTCAAGCACTTTTTGGCCAAGTGCTTTATCCCGATTGCCAAGGAATGAATGCCGCTTTTATTGATTCAAGCAGCGATTTCACACAACTTCTTTGGACATTTAGCAATGGAGAAACTGCTCAAATCGAGAATCCAATAACAGTATTTCCTTTCAACGATACACTTACTGCTGTGCTCGTTGTTCAAAATGGAGCTTGTCGCGATACATTCAATTTTTCGGAATATATCCAAGATATTTCAATGTATTACAAGGAAAATGATGCAAATGCTTTTTCTCCGAATGGCGATGGAAAGAATGATTGTTTTAGTCCTGCAATGCAATTGGCAACACCTCCACAAGACATCGCATTTGTTCCCTGTTCCGATCTGAAAGTTTTTAATCGATGGGGCGAAATCCTATTTGATAGTGCCTTGGAAAACAATTTATGTTGGGATGGAAAATCATCATCTGGAGAAACCCTACCCGAAGGCGTTTACTTTTATCAATATCGCTTTGGAGCATCTGAGAAAGCGGGATTTGTTCATTTGAAATTGAATTGAGATGCTCGAAAAATCCGACTTATTAGGACAATTTAATCCGGCCAACCATCCCGATTTTGTATTGATTGAAAAACAATCGACGGAAGAAACCAAACATTTTTTAAGAAAAGAAACAGCACAAGCTTGGGAAGTCATGCATGAAGCGGCACGTGAAGATGGAATTGATTTAACGATTGTTTCATCTACCCGAAATTTCGAAAGACAGAAACAAATTTGGGAAAACAAATGGCTTGGCCGAAGTTTAACTCAAAATGTAAATCTTGCTGAAAGTGGATTGAATGATTTTGAGAAGGCCGAAAGAATTTTAAAGTATTCGGCAATGCCAGGAACATCAAGGCATCATTGGGGCACCGATATCGATATCAATTCGATTGAAGAAGATTTTTTTGAGACTGAAGAAGGAGAAAAATTGTATCTATGGTTGCTCAACAATGCTCATACATTTGGCTTTTTTCAACCCTATACAATGAAAGGGAAAAATAGGCCAACAGGTTATGAAGAGGAGCCATGGCATTGGAGTTATGCTCCATTATCGGATATTTTTCTGAAAGATTTTTTAGCATCCATTTCCTATTCAGACATATACGGTTTTGAAGGATCTCAAACGGCTAAACAACTTTTAGTTATTGAGAATTTCGTTTGTGGAATACATCGATTTTCGAGTTAATCTGATAAATTATTTACTCCGATTAAAGCAATTAAAAAAAATTGACACAAAAATTCAAGACCAAGCAAATACTATCTTTGCGCTATGATTAGAACGTTCACCGAAGAAAATTACCTAAAAGCTATATTCAAGCTTGCGGGGAAAACTGCGGGGAAAGTGAGCACCAATTCCATTGCCGAAGAATTGCAAACAAAAGCATCTTCGGTTACTGACATGTTGAAAAAACTCGGCGATCGACATTTGGTCTTACACACACGTTATCAAGGTGTTCAATTAACCGAAAAAGGGCGAAAATGCGCCTTGGATATCGTTCGCAAACACCGTTTGTGGGAAGTGTTTTTGGTGGATCGTTTGGGCTTGGGATGGGAAGAAGTTCACGATATAGCAGAGCAACTCGAACACACCAGTTCCGATAAACTTTACGAATACCTAGATCGCTTTTTGGGCCAACCACGTTTCGATCCGCACGGAGATCCGATTCCGGATAAAAGTGGGAAGATGGAAATTCGTTCTCAAATTAGTTTGTTGGATGTTGAAACTGGCGTTTCGAATGTGGTAGAAGGTGTTACCGATCACCTGCCCGATTTTCTTCAATACCTGCAAGCAATTCAACTCATACCTGGATCTTCTGTTACCGTAAACCGCCGCTTTACGTTTGATGGATCGGCTGGCATTTGCATTGGAAATGGTCCGGAAGTAATTATTTCGCGGCACGTTGCTGCTCATATCCTTGTAAAAACCTGAACCATGGCACAACCAACTAAGCAGGTTACACAGCTCAATATTAAAAACCGGAAAGCTAGTTTCGAGTATCAATTGTTAATGCAACTAACCGCCGGAATTATGTTGACTGGCACCGAAATAAAATCGATTCGTGCAGGGAAAGCGAATATTGCCGATGCATACTGCACCTTTGTAAAAGAAGAATTGTATGTGCGTAATATGCATATTCAAGAATACGAAATGGGAAACATTTTCAATCATGAACCAAAACGCGACCGGAAGCTGTTACTCAATAAAACCGAACTTTCGAAGTTGCGTGGAAAAATGAAAGACAAGGGATTTACCATTATTCCATTGCAAATGTTTTTGAGTGAAAGTGGATTTGCGAAATTGGAAATAGCCCTGGCTAAAGGGAAAAAGTTATACGATAAACGTGAATCTTTAAAAGACAAAGACGTTCAACGTGATATGGCTAGAAGGGATTTGGATTAATTAATTCCAAAAAGAATTTCAGGTTTATATTTTAAAATATAAGCTGACAATAATCAGTTTATAGTATGTGCGAAATCATAGCTGAAGAGTTTGCTAAGAAGTAATTTCATTGAAAATTATTTCCCATGAAAACCATACTCGTCCCAACCGATTTCTCCAAAAATTCTTTAAAAGCACTGCGATTTGCAATTGAACTTGCAGTAAAAAATTCGTTTAACATTTCGGTCATCCATCAAACAAGTATTTTGGAAATGGCTCCCGAAAGTACGTTCACAGGATTTTATGTGCCTTCGCCTATTGATCAAATTGGGTTTTTAAAGACCGAATTAGACAAGTTTGTAAATAGAGCAATAAATACAAGCGCGAGTAAAATAAATAAAACGGCAATTTCAACTGAAATTATTCCGGGAGTTGGAACGGTGGAGATTATTTTGGGAACAGCTAAAAAACACAAAGTCGATATAATCATTTTAGGAAGTACCGGAGCAAGCGGAATAAAACGCATTTTAATTGGAAGTGTGGCTGCTAAAGTTGTCGAATTATCGACTATTCCGGTCATTATAATTCCTGAAAAATTCCGAAACAAACCCTTGAAACACATTGGTTATGCAAGCGATTTGAGTCATGTTACAAGTGAAATGGAGAAATTAATTCCTATTGCAGATATGCTTGGAGCAAGTATCGAAATTTTTCATATTGAACCTACTTTTCCGACATCTGAAGCCTATAAAAAATTTAATCCATTGAGTAGTTTGGTTGATTTGCGTATAAAATACAAACGTGAAAACATTACTTATAAATTGGTAAAAACGAAATTTGACAATGATTTTTATACTGGAATTGATAAATACAGACGTACTGCAAAACCCGATTTATTATGTATGGTTTCCCATAAAAGAAATTGGGTGAATAAAATTTTGGATCCGAGTAAGAGTAAAGGTGTTGCATATCACAACGAGATTCCTGTAATTTGCTTAAAAGGATAGGTCCTTGTCATTAAGATTTTTT
>CALQJV010000054.1 GCA_943330985.1 Chitinophaga pinensis | reverse complement strand
TCTCAGGCGCAAATTCAATTTGAGGGAGCTTCTGTTCCAACATGGATAGATAACAATGAAAATGTACTGCGTATGTGGATGGAATACGAAGTACTTCCATGCAAAGAATGTGATCAAGAAATTGTGGATATGATTTCTTCTGGAACAACGGGTGGTAAGCAACGAACGGTTTCTTTCCGTTCATTGGGTTTATTGAATAGATACGAGGCTAAATATTTAAAATTAGAAATCCGCTCTAAATACCTTGATCCAAAAGGAAAAACAACGCTGATTAAGTCACTTACGATTGACCAAGATGAAAAGACGTATGATGTTGGCCCGTTTTATGTTTGGAGCGATAAAGAGCTCCGATACGAGTATAAAATAACGTTAATCAATGATGAAACATCTGTTGAAGGCGCCAATTGGATTGGTGAAAATTCGATGGAAGTGATGATGAATAAATCGGCTGCCGAAAAATCATTGGGAAATAATTTACCTGCAAAAAAGAATTAGCGCATAAAATGAAATCGAATTTTATCATATTATTTGTGCTTTTCTTTTACTGTCATTCATACAAGGGATTATCCCAGCCTGTAATGAATAATAAAGAGCGTATCAATAATCTTGATATTTTCCCCGATCTAAAAAAGAAGAATGTTTATTATTTGCCTCCTGGTGACTTATATCTCGCTTCAGATAATTTTGGGAAGCCCTCATTAAAGTTTTTGCAAATGCGCTATACTGGATCTCAAGCAACAGGAGACCAGGGTAAAATAAACTTTAAAAGTTTACTCCAATTTACCATACGAATGAAGAACCCAGATGGGAATACCATTCGTGAAATAAAAAATACTTTAAGTAAACGCAACAAAAGTTCAATTGAACTTCGAACACTACCCATTCAGAATATGGAAGCATTACTTATCTATGCTTCTGTTGAGAATCAGAAAGAGGGAAAGGATAAAATGTATTCAGTAAATGGCGGGAATTTTGAGAGCTCAGAAAATGAGGATAACAATGGGAATAGTGGTGAGTTTTGGACCGAAAGAACCTATACACTCAACTTAGACAATGCAACTTCCCAGCTCTTTTGGAATGCTATTGAAAAGGGTCAATCGATGATTAGTTTGGCTTTTACTTATTATGTGAATGGTGTAAAGCCAATGCCTCCGCTTATTTCATTAAATGTTTCAGCTGAAGTTGCAGAAAGTGTAAAAAAACAAATTGAATCATCTTTTAAAAAGAACGATGACCCCGAAAAGAAACTAAACCAAAAGCAAGTTGAGACTATCACGAAAGTTAATTACGCTGATAGCTTGAGAAAAGAATTGATAGCCAACTTGAATTTAGATACCCTCAGTGATACGTTGAGTAAATCGTTCATCTACAAAACAGATGCATTTGCAATCAATGTAGATGCTAAAAAATACCCCGATATCATTAAAAAAGTAGATATCAATGCAGCATTTATTCCGCCCGATTTTGCTGTTATGGAAGTGCGTTGCTACGATTTCAATAACAGTTTACGCAACGATTTATATTCAAAGAAAATTGAAATAGAAGCGACAGGTATGAATGGTAAACCGGTTGTTCAACGTGCTTCATTTTATAGTTCAGCTCCCGATATATCCTATGCGGGAATTCGCTTCAAATATGCAGTTAAAATGAATCTCCCATACAGGTATCGAATTGTAGAAATTAAAAACGATACAGATCCCGTTTATTCGAATTGGATAACCGAAAAAAACTGGAATAAAATAATCGATATAACCACTAAAGCGAAGTAAAATTAGCATGATTATAAGATATTTTCTTTGTACGATCGTCTTTTTGTTTTTCAGTTGTATTTCTCATGCTATTGTGAAATTTGATGGTAATTGTTTTTTAATTGATGGCGTTCTTCTTCTTCAAGACGCTGATGATACATTGGCATATTATTATGCTCCAAAGTATCCAACAATAGCAATGAAAAATGATAGCACGGCTGAATTTCTTTTTATGAAATATTCAGGTGCCGACGATCAATCAACAGGAGGTTTATTTCATGCTTTGATTGAATTTACTATTTCTGATCAGGAACTTGCAAATATTTTAAAGAAACTGAGAAAGAAAATCCCGAAAGCACGTTTAAAAGGGAGATTACCATTTCTTCCTACAAATGGAGTTGCGGGCGATTTTAGTGGTCCAACATTTGAAATTGTTTCCTCTATTCTTTCAAATAATGGTGGAATTACTAGGTCGGTGGTAACTTCCGGTCAGGCTCCTATGACTCCCGGATCTAAAGCTGCTGTTGCTGCTAGTCTCGACGCTCAAGGAGCCACGTTGTTTTGGAAATCACTCACTTCTGGACCAACTTCCGACATATCTATTAATGTAAAAGCATATTACGAAGCAAAACTACCTTCATACAACGCTATTATCTCTGTTGATATGGAGAATATCTTTTCTGAATTCAGTAATGAACAAACGAATAAAAAATTCTTTTCACAAAAAGATATTAGTAATCGGGTTGATAGTATTTTGAAGAATGGGGGAATGAAGATTGAGGTTGTGGATCGTTCTCAAGCTTTAGATGTAGACAATTTTGACATGCAATCGCTAGTTGAATTAATTACTACAAAAGTTACTGATTTGATGTTTGGTGTTTCGCAAGGAGATTTAGAACCCGAAGAAGAATACATTGAAGAAGAATACCCTGAAGAAGCCGCAGCTGGTCCAATGGGAATGGATCCAATGACGATGATGATGATGATGCAGGGTATGCAGGGAATGGCAGGGAATATTAATACTCCAAGTGATGCTAATTCGGCGATGGATGATGATAATGACAGACAAAAATCTGGACAAGTTGGAAATGCTGTAGACAACGATGACAATGATACAAGACAAAGATCTGGACAAGTTGGAAATGACTTAGATAACGATGACAATGATACCAAAAAAAAATCTGGACAAGTTGGAAATGCTATAGACAACGATGACAATGATACAAAACAAAAAACAGCTCGAGTAGGCAATGAGATTGATACTGATGCCGATAATAATAAATCAAAAGCCAATGCAAACAAAGCAATTACAGATAAACAAAATAGTGCATTAATAGATAAAGAAGCCGATGCCAATAAAGCAAAAGCCAATTCAAACAAAGCGATTACGGATAAACAAAATAGTGCATTAATAGATAAAGAAGCAGATGCAAACAAAGCAAAAGCGGATGCCAATAAAGCAAAAGCCACTGCAAACAAAGCAAATACGGATAAGCTAAACAGTGCATTGATTGATAAAGAAGGCGATGCCAAAAAAGCAACTGATGCAAATTCGATTAAGGGAAAATCGGATAAATTAAATAGTGCATTGATTGACAAAGAAGCAGAAGCAAATAAATCTAAAATAAATGCAAATCCCAATAAAGCAATTACTGATAAACAAAACACCGCATTAATAGATAATGAAGCAGATGCCAAAAAAGCAAAAGCTAGTTCCAACAAAGCAATTACGGATAAACAAAATAGTGCTTTAATAGATAAAGAAGCAGATGCTAATAAAGCAAAAGCAGATGCCAATAAAACAAAAGCCACTGCAAACAAAGCCATTTCTGATAAGCAGAACAGCGCTTTAATTGATAATGAGGTAGACGCTAAAAAAGCGAAAACGGTAAAAGCTAGTGTTGATAATAATCATGTAGGATCAAATAATTTGTCAAATCACAATAATATCTCAGGTCAGAATGCAGGTTCATCCATGAGAAATAATGGCATAAGTCCCGGAGCTACTGCTAGTGCTGCTTCCGGTGCTGCTAGTGCAGTTTCCGGTGCTGCTTCAGCTGCAGCTGGAGTGGGGGCTATGGGGGCCATGATAGGTTTCATGGCAATAAATGCCTTGGTTGACAAAACGCTCCAAAACAATAAAAAACAATTCGTGCTTAATAATAAAAAAGAAGTTAAGCTCACTACCTATAAAGTTAATTTAAGCAAATCGAATACAATAAAGGTTCCATTTTCAACTTCTGGAAATCTCTCTTTCTTTTACAATAGCAACAAAAACGACGAAAGATATTTCTCTATTGTAAATATGCAAGATGCCGCTTTTCAACAACGAGAAGTAGCTTTTCAAATCGACAATGAATATGCCGACTCATTTACAGATTTATTAAATTTTGTTACAATCCGCTTTAAAAAATCTTATTCGAATGGTCAAACGGATGTTACAAAAGAGTTGATGTTTAATAAAAATGATATTTTAAATGGAGACATTATCAAGTCATTATTCTATCCACGTTTAGGCGAAACTGGGAAAAATAATCAAGTGTATCAGTATCAAATTATATGGAATTTAAAAGGCGCCAATCAAACATTAAGATTTCCCGAAAATGAAAACGAATGGATGCAATCGTCCGAACCAGTGATTTCCCTAGCTCCACCATTTATTCGTGAAGAGATTAATATTGATGCGGAACGCGATCGCTTCTCTGTAGAAGGATATAACTCAGTTAATATTCGTTTTGCCTCCGTTTTAGGTGGGAAGCCATCTCAAGTTAAAAAACTTGTGTTGAAAGCGAATGATCCGGAATGGAGTTCTACGATTTCCATTTATCATGATAAAAATCAACCGGTTGTTTATGAATCAACTTGGTACTCCGGTGCTGATGTGTTAAAACAACCAATGCAACTAATTGATGCGAATTATCTTTTTTTAATTCCCCCAACAAAGGAAAAACCTTGATCTAAATAACATTTATCTATTCAAATTTCAATGAAAATGTTCTTAACTAAAACAAAAATCAAACGCATCATACTTGCCGTTTTTTTACTGTCGGGTTCTATGCAATCTTTTGCAACAGTTAAATACGATGGAAATACCTTTTTGATTGATGGGATTTTACTTCTGCAAGATGCGGATGATACTTTGGCTTATTATTATACGCCAAAATTCCCAACCCTTGCAATGAGAAAAGATAGTTCGGTGGAATTTTTATTTATGAAATATTCAGGAGCAGACGAACAATCAAGTGGTGGATTGTTTCATGCCTTAATTGAATTTACTGTTTCAGACGAGTTAATTGCATCGGTTTTAAAGAAACTACGAAAGAAAATACCGAATGCAAGATTAAAGGGTAGACTACCTTTTTTGCCTTCTAATGGAGCAACTGGTGATTTTAGTGGACCTACTTTTGAAATTATTTCATCTGTTTTATCCAGCGGTGGAGATGGATTTACGCGATCAATGGTTGCATCGGGCAATGCTCCAATGACACCTGGATCTAAAGCTGCAGTTGCTGCTATGTTGGACACTAGAGGAGCTACCCTTCTCTGGAAATCACTCAGTTCGGGGCCAACTTCCGATTTATCTATTGGTGTAAAAGCCTATTATGAAGCAATGTTACCTGCATACAATGCGGTTATTACAGTCGACATGCAAAAGGTATATTCAGAGTTTAATGAACAAGAACAACGTAAACGTTTCTTTTCTCAAAAAGATATTAATAACAAGATTGATAGTTTCGCCAAAAACGGAGGTATCACAATAGATATTGTTGATCGTTCTCAAGCCCTAGATATTGATAACAGTCAGATGGCTAGTTTAGTTGATATGATAACGGACAAAGTAACCGACTTAATGTTTGGTGCCGCAGAAGGCTTTATTACTCCCGATCCTGAACCTGTAGTCGAAGAATCTGCTCCTGCTATGGACCCCATGATGATGATGATGATGGGATCAATGCCGCCACTAGCACAAGCAGGAGTTCTTGGATTTATGGCAGTTAACACGGTTCTGGATAAAGTACTCTCGAACAATAAAGATATTTATTCCCTAAAGAAAAAATCGGAAGTAAATCTCACTAAGTACAAGGTGAACCTAAACAAAAAGGCCACAATAAAAGTACCTTTTTATACAGCAGGTAATCTTTCACTTTTTTACAACAGCAACAAAGACAGTGATCAATATTTCAAAATCGTGAATATGGACGATGCTGATTTTCAGCGCAAAGAAGTGGCATTTCAAGTAGATGCCGACTTTGTCGACTCCTTTGATGATTTATTAAATTTTGTCACCGTCAAATTTAAAAAGACCTATTCCAATGGGCAGGATGATGTTACCGAGCAGTTATTATTTAACAAAAGGGATTTGGATAATGGGGTGAATATTAAATCCGTTATGTATCCAAGACTTGGTTTAACAGGAAAAGATTGGCAACAATACCAATATCAAATTGTGTGGAGTTTAAAAGGGAAAGATGTTTCTATCCGATTTCCAGCAAACGAATCGGAATGGCTTACATCCAGCGATCCCGTGATTTCACTTACCCCACCTTTTGAGCGTGTTCAAATTTCGGTAGATGCTGAACGTGATCGATTCTTGAATGGAGGATTTGCTTCTGCACAAGTCCGCTTTGCGAGTATTGTTGGTGGTAAACCAACACAAGTTAAACGGTTAGTTTTAAGAGCAAATGATCCAGAATGGGTTTCGAATGTTTCCATTTACAAAGATGTTGATAAACCTCTTGTGTATGAAACATCATGGTATTCGGGTGCAGGTGAAAAGAAGCAGGAATTAAAACAGTTGGAGTCTGATTACTTATATGTTGTTCCGCCTCAACAGGAGGGAACAATTGATCAATTCAGAAAAGACAATCCGATTCCTCCTAGAACGAATGAACAATCTCAACCTGAACAACAGCAACAAGAGGGAACTGAACAAATTCAAGAAGAAGGAACTGAACAAATCCAAGAAGAGGGAACTGAACAAATTCAAGAAGAAGGAACTGAACAAATCCAAGAAGAGGGAACTGAACAAATTCAAGAAGAGGGAACTGAACAAATCCAAGAAGAGGGAACTGAACAAATCCAAGAAGAAGGAACTGAACAAATCCAAGAAGAAGGAACAGAGCAAATCCAAGAAGAAGGAACAGAGCAAATCCAAGAAGAAGGAACTGAACAGCAACAAGAAGAAGGAACAGAGCCGCAAGAAGAAGGAACAGAACAGCAACAAGAAGGAACGGAACAACAAGAAGAAGGAACAGAACAGCAACAAGAAGAAGGAACAGAGCCGCAAGAAGAAGGAACAGAACAACAAGAAGGAACGGAACAACAAGAAAATACAACACCTCCAAATAATAATTAACCCAATTAACAATTAATTACAACTTAAACACAATCGCAAATGAAACATGTACTCATTTTAATTTTAACTATTTGCTTGATAAATCGAGCAGATGCACAATTGCTCGAATACGGTAGTAATGTGAACATAACACTAGATGATGGAACTGTAGTGAATTGTATTCGCCAAATGTCCGATGAG
>CALQJV010000053.1 GCA_943330985.1 Chitinophaga pinensis | reverse complement strand
TTCATTTATTGATACGTATGATAATCAGAGATACACTAACATCCATTGGCTGGTGATGAAAGACTACCTTTTATCGTTAAAAAATAATGAACTCAATTTAAAATCATAGTAGTGTTTGCATTAGACAAAAAACCAATTTTTATTTATCGAATAATATTAAACTGATCTGCATCTAAAGCCGCTGGAAAATCACTTCTATATCTCTTTAGATCGTCTAATGATATTGTAACCGTTTCGCATCGATCTCCATAGCGTTCGGTTCTGCTTAATTTCTCCCCAGTAAAATCGATTACAGCCGAATCGCCCGAGTAAATAACATTATTACCGTCAGAACCAATACGATTTACACCAACAACATACGTTTGATTTTCAATGGCACGTGCAACTAATAATGATTTCCAAGCATGCGCTCTGCGTTCGGGCCAATTAGCAACATAAATTAACACATCGTAATCGAATTCATTATTCACTAAACGATTGCGTGACCAAACTGGGAAACGTAAATCATAACAAATTAGCGGACAAATTTTCCATTCATTCAATTGAAAAACAATGCGCGAATTGCCAGCAGTATAATGTTCATGTTCATCTCCCATTCGAAACAAATGGCGTTTATCGTATAATTCAAATCTGCCATCAGGGTGCATCCAAATAAGTCGGTTATAAAACTTCCCAGCTTCCTTCATCATCATACTTCCAACAAGAACAGCATTTTTCTTTTCCGCCATTTTATGCATCCAATTCATTGCTGCTCCATCCATTGCTTCAGCATATTGCATTGAATTCATACTGAATCCAGTTGTAAACATTTCAGGTAAAACGATAATATCTGTTTTCCCTGTAATTAGTTCCAAGCGACCTTCCAGCCATTCGAGGTTTTCACTCGGACTTTGCCAAAAAAGGCGGGTTTGCACCATGCTGATAGATAAATTCATAACTATATTTTAAGTAGTTTTTCTGCGGCCATTTCAAGCTCGTTGTTATTTTTCGCAAAACAGAATCTCAATGTTTTATTGTCTTTAATTTTATGATAAAACACCGAAACGGGAATACTTGCAACTCCATGATCGATGGTGAGTGTCTTAGCGAAATCAACATCTTTTTCTTGCGAAATTTTACTGTAATTCAACAACTGAAAATAAGTGCCTGCCGAAGGTTCAAAATCGAACTTTGATCCTTGAAATAATCGCAAAAAGAAATCGCGTTTTTCTTGGTAAAACGAAGATAATTTTAAGTATCGATCTTTTTCTTTTAAAAACTCAGCATATGCATATTGCAAAGGTGTGTTTACAGAAAACACCAAGTACTGATGCACTTTCCTGAATTCAGCCATCAAATTTGCTGGAGCTATACAATACCCCATTTTCCATCCGGTTGTATGGTAGGTTTTCCCAAATGATGAAACAATGATTGATCGTTGTGCTAGTTTAGGAAATCGTGCTACGCTTTGATGCTCAAATCCATCGAAAAGAATATGCTCATACACCTCATCACTCAGAATAATAATATCGGTGTTTGATGTTAATTTTTCCAAACGTTGCATATCAGCAGCATTTAATATACTCCCTGTTGGATTGTGTGGAGTGTTGATAATAATCATGCGTGTTCGCGGATTAATCAACTTTTGAAATTCGTTCCAATTTATTTTAAAGGTGGATGCATCCAATTGAAAAAAGACGGCCTTCCCTCCTGCCATTTCAACTGCCGGAACATAACTATCGTAAGCGGGTTCTATAATTATAACCTCATCTTCATCTCGAACAAATGCATTAATAGCAGTATACAAAGCCTGTGTTCCTCCAGCTGTAATGGTTACTTCTGTTTCTGGATCATATACCATGCTGTACATTTCTTCAGTTTTCCGTGCAATAATTTCGCGCAACTCAATGATTCCGGGCATTGGCGCATATTGATTATGTCCAAGTCGCAGGTGTTTATCTACCAAATGAATTAAATCGGGAGAGCAATCAAAACCGGGAAAACCTTGAGATAAATTAATGGCATTATGATCATTAGCTAGTTTCGACATCACCGAAAATATAGATGTCTGAACTGCAGGGAGCTTTGAATGTATTAGTGCTGGAAACTTTGGCATATTGAATTTACTTATTGCAAAAATAAGAAAGCAGCAAGCAATTCGACTTGCGAACATAAGTTTGGTATAATATAATTCGATTTGATTTTTGAATGCGGTTTTCCATTATTTTTGACGAAAATTTCAAATAATTTACACATGACTATTAACGATAAAATGGTTGTTTCATTGAGCTACAGGCTCTCTGTAAATACAGATGCTTCTAGCGAGGAGGTCCTTGTAGAAGAAACGAATGAGGAACAACCATTCGTTTTCATTTATGGCTTAGGCGGCCTCTTGGAAGAATTCGAGAATAACTTGCGCGGTCTAAAAGCTGGTGACTCTTTCGATTTTGTAATTAAATCGGAGAATGGATACGGCGAAAACAATGAAGAAAATTTGGTTAAAATTCCAATGGCTGCATTTGTTGCTGAGGGAGAAGAATTAGATACCGAAATGGTTTCTCAAGGTAATTATTTACCCATGGTTGATGACCAAGGAAATCAAATGCAAGGATTAGTGCTTGCAGTTAACGATGATCATATTGTGATGGATTTTAACCATCCACTTGCTGGAAAAGATTTGCATTTTCAAGGAAGTGTAAATCATGTTCGTGATGCATCTGCTGAAGAAATGGCTCATGGTCATGTTCATGGCGAAGGTGGTCACCATCATTAATTCCTTAAATTTCTTGGATTAATCAAGTAATATTTTTAACGCAAAAGCCCCGACATTAAGTAATGTCGGGGCTTTTGCGTTAGTTGGAATTAACTTATGCAGTCTTTACTTTGGCTTTCAGGTCGAAGGTAATTTGAAAATTATCATTAATCACTTTATCACCTAAATCCTTGAAGAATTTACCTGAACCATATTTAATATCCCATTCGGTACGGTCCAATTCAAAAGTTGCTTTTGCAGAAACCGCCTCAGGAGTCATATCAATTATAGCCGGAAATGTAATTGCTTTTGAAATTCCTTTAATTGTTAAGTTTCCTTTCACTGTATAATTTGCAGCTCCAGCAGCAGCTCCAGCAATTGGTTCAACGGAAACAATATCGAAATTCGCCATAGGATTTTTTTCAACTGAAAAGAAATCTTCCGATTTCAAATGCCCAACTAATTTTCCATTATTTTCATCCGTTGTTGGCATATCTGTAACAGCTACAGATGTCATATCTAAGATAAAATTCCCAGCAGAAATCTTTCCTGAGTCTGATTGAAGTTTTCCGCTTTTAATAGCGACTGTTCCGCTATGTTGACCGGTTACTTTTTTTGCAAGCCAAGCAACGTTTGATGAAGCAGAGTCGATTTCGTAAGTTAGGGCAACCGCTGAAGCTTCAGCCACTTTTCCGCTTTCTTCAACTTTCGAAGATCCGCCACAACTTGATAATACGAATGCAGCGCAAATGGCTGGAATAAAAAACATTTTGTTCATTTGAATTGGGTTTATTGATTATTAAAATTGATTATTGATTTCCGTCCTTTATCGAGCAAATGATTAAGCATTATTACTTCTGCCTGCGAAAGTGAATCCGTTCCAAAATGAAACTCTTCGTCAACTACATCTATTTTTGCAAGTACACTAAGACCCGCATCCGTTATTATCACATCAACAGATCTTCGGTCTATTGCATTGGTAGTTCGCTCAATCAAGCTCTTCTCTCTCAACTTTTCCACTATACGAGAAGCATTGGATGCTTTATCAAGCATGCGATCTATGAGTGAATTAATGGAAGTGCTGTTCGGATGCTGTCCTCGTAGAATGCGAAGTATATTAAATTGAGGTATCGTCAATCCGAATTCCTTTAGAATCTGAAAACTCTTCATATTCATATTGTTTGCTGTGAACAATATGTTTATTGCCGCTTTCTGATTTTCGCTTTTGAATGTTTTCTGATGGATTTCCTCTTCGATTTTCATTGCTCGACAAATATAATCACATACATTATATGTACGTACATTTAATGCATGTGATTATATTAACATCCTCATAATCTGATATTTTAATTTTTAACAAAAGCATTTACGGATTGATTATGCGATGAAATCAATTTAATGACGTAAAAACCTGCAGGTAAATCACTCAGATTAATTTGATTAACATCCGAATTCAATAATCCATTAATCAAAACCTTCCCTGTTACATCGTAAATTTGATAGGTCGATTCCACATCATTTTTAACAAGTACATTTAAATAATTATTTGCCGGATTGGGAAATATATTAGTCGGTCCATTTACATCAGATAGTCCAGAAATATCACCATAATCAAGAAATTGTCGTTTGGAAATATTCACAAGTGTTTCAGAATTATTATTCCAATACTGCGATATAACTTCAAAAAGTCGATCTGCCGCATCGTATGTATTTGAATAAACATCCATATTGACAATTAACCATGCACCGGATTCAAAATATTCTGATTTATCCAATGTTATATTTCCAAAATCATCGATTTCTTCACTTATTCGATTAAAAGGAATCCAAGAATCTCCGATAAAATGCTCAGTTAATTCAACAAATCCACCCGATAAAAACGTTGTAGACATACGTTCTTCATCAAGCCAAACTCCTGTTGCATTATTTTGCAAAATATACGAAAATGGAGCATCTTCAATTATTGGAATAAACGTCGCAGGCCATTCAATCTCAATTGCTCGTTGAGCTAAAATCCAATTTGAACCATCCCAACTTGATAAATACACAGAATCTGGTTTGATTGAAAAACCTGCATATTTCAATGAGAACTTTTGGTCGTTTTGCAAGATGTTTGGCAAGCCATTAATTGTTCGGTTAATAATCTGGTCAATCTTATGGCTAGCATTATAAGTAATCATAAGTTCACGGTATGTCGTCCATAATAGATTATTATAATCGTACGATTGATGAGAAGCAATTGCTAGAAGATTATCCGGGTTATAAACATCAACGCGACGATCGCCTTCAATCAGAACCCAGGAATTCGAAGTCCATTCCCAATTTTCATAACCCGTTTCAAAGCCATTGTTGGCATATAGTGTAACATGTTTCGATTGATTTATAAACTCAGAGCCGTTTAAAATTTGAGTAATCTCAACGGTTTTATTACCTGCATCGTTATAGGTATAGCTAATACGTTTCAGGGGTTGAATACCATCAGGATAATCGACATCACTTTGAGATAAATGCCCCCCTGAATAAGAGAAATCGGTGTTTGTATATAAATCCCAATTCTCATTTATGGAATTCCAATTGTAAAATAATTCCTGCCAAGGTCGCCAATCAGGCAAATTTCGATTGGTAATTACCGTTGTTTTATGAATGGATGATAAAGGCTTTTTGATGCTATTTTCAACTTGCCCAAACAACATATTGAACAAAGGCAAGGCAACAAGCAATGAAATGGAGTAGAACGTTTTCATGATGTGTATTTTTTAGTTACCTAAAGCTACAAATCATTCTATCTAGGCATTTTGCCAAATCCTTGTTTTAATGAGTAAATAATGTTTAGGGATGATATTAATTAATGAAATCTGAGAGCATACTTGAGCGATGCCTTCCAAAACTTCAAATGATTGCATGTAGTTTTCATTAAAATAGGATAGAGATAATATGCTTTCGAAATGTATTTTT
The DNA here is from genome assembly GCA_943330985.1 of Chitinophaga pinensis. The sequence goes on along the minus strand of CALQJV010000053.1, from coordinate 1,630 downwards.
ACAGCATGAATAAAATCGAACATCTCGGAATTGCCGTGCGTGAACTTTCAAAGGCACAAGAAGTTTTTAATTTGCTGCTGAACAAGGAGCCCTACAAGATGGAACAAGTAGAGCGGGAGAAAGTGAATACCTTGTTTTATGAATTAGGAGAAAGTAAAATTGAATTACTCGAGAGCACCGATAAGGATGGTACAATTTCGAAGTTTATAGAAAAACGTGGAGAAGGATTTCATCATGTTGCCATTGCTGTTGATGATATTGTTTTTGAAATGACCCGCTTAAAAAATGCAGGATTCGAATTGTTGAGTGATGAACCTAAAACGGGAGCAGATAACAAACTTATATGCTTCTTGCATCCACGATCGACGGGAGGTCTTTTAATTGAGCTTTGTCAGGATTCAAATTAACGAGTGATTAATATTCAAATCCATTGCAAAATTTCGTGTATTTTTCGCCTTTCAATTTCAACAAATTATGAAGTATCTAGCCATCGACTCAGCATTGTATATCGAAAATCGCAAACGTTTTACTGCGAAAATGAAACCCAATAGTATGGCCATTTTTGTTTCGAACGATGAAGTTCCTCGCAGTGCGGATGCAACATATACTTGGAGACAAAACCCCGATTTGTTCTATTTAAGTGGAATAGATCAGGAACAAACGATGCTGATATTATTTCCTGATTGTCCCAATCCTAAAATGCGGGAAGTGCTTTTTTTGCGCAAAACCAATGAACATATTGCTATTTGGGAAGGTCATAAATACACCAAGGAAGAAGGCAAGACTGCTTCTGGAATTGAGCATATTGTATGGAACGATTCGTTTGAATCGACACTTCATGTATTATTGACTTATGCTCAAACTATTTATCTCAATCAAAACGACCACGACAGAGCGGTTCCGGGTGTTGATTCAAAAGAATTGCGTTTTGCGAAAGAACTAAAATCGAATTACCCGCTTCATAACTATGAGCGAAGTGCGCCTATTATGCATGCGTTAAGAGCGATTAAATCGCCACTCGAAATTGCGGCCATGCAAACGGCTTGTAATATTACCGAAAAGGCGTTTCGTCGTGTTTTGGGTTTTGTGAAACCGGGTGTTTGGGAATATGAAATTGAAGCCGAGATTATTCATGAATTCATCCGCAACCGTGCAAGTGGACATGCATACAATCCAATTATTGCTTCGGGGCCATCCGCCTGTGTTTTACATTACGTAGAAAATAACCGACAATGCAAAGCGGGCGATGTGATATTGATGGATTTTGGCTCTGAATATGGCAACTACAATTCCGATTTAACACGATGCATTCCTGTGAATGGGAAATTTACTGCGCGACAACGGGCTGTTTACGATGCCGTTTTGCGCGTGATGAAGTTTGCGAAAACCATGCTTCGTCCGGGAACCCGCTATGAGGAATACGTGAAGAATGTTGGATTGGCCATGGAAGAAGAGTTGATCCTTTTGGGATTGATTGATGCTGCTGCTGTAAAAGTTCAGGATCCTGAAAATCCTTTGTACAAGAAATATTTCATGCATGGAACTTCGCATTACCTCGGATTGGATGTTCATGATGTAGGTTACCGTTATGCACAATTCGAAGCGGGCATGGTGTTTACCTGCGAACCGG
>CALQJV010000052.1 GCA_943330985.1 Chitinophaga pinensis | reverse complement strand
TATGAGTACAATTCCGCACTCATGTTTAATAATATCACTCATATACTTATTGCCAAATTTGAATGAAAATTTAAGGCAACAAAGTTAAAACTAATTGAATCTATGGCTTGTTCGACTTATTAATATTTATTCACTTTGATTGGGAAGAATTTAAAATTTGATGGAAAGCCCAATTCCCAAAACCTCTTTAAACTGCATACGCGGGCCGGTGCCAATCACTTCGTTTCCATTAACAATACGTTTCACAGGCACTTGAACATCGTTATCGTAAATGAGGTTTGTAAAAATACTTGTTGTTAACCATTTATTGGCTTTGATAAGTATGAGGTTTTCCCAGTTAATATCAATATTAACACGTTGCGCTTTAATAGGATCGGTGTAGTTATTGAACAATTGAAGATTCGATACAACGGAGATGTTTTTTACCAAATCTTTTTGAAGGCGCGCTCTCAAATAAGCACCAAACTCAAAACGTGATTTATGTCCTTGAGAAATTATATTGCCATTCGAATCGTATGTTGCTGCGGTAACACCAAATTGTCCGAGGTCAGCTAAACGTTGATCCATGACAAAAGTAGAGCGACCCGTTGCTGGCGAGATGAACATGGAAAACCAATCGTTTGGTTTGTAATCCATACCCAAAGCAAGCGATAAAAATCCGGGAGCCAAAAAGCGAGAGATTATGGTTGTGTCGTCGGGGAAATTATAGCCGGGAGCCATTTGTGTTCTAAAGTTGAGCATGCCAGCATAGAAGAATTTCCCTTTTGCTTTCTTCCCAAATTTGGCATTGAATTCGACTTTATCCTCGTTTTTTCTAAGCGGTTCCGATTTCGTTGTAATAAATCCGAAACCTGCATCCAATACAGATTCAAAATACACATCGTTTTTACGGTATTTCACAAAAGCATTTCCTAATGCAGTAGCAGATAGTGCACTTTCGCCACCCGCTGCCCAATTTGTTAATGAAACCTGATTAAAATTGAGTGCTAAAAATCCACCTTTTTTCCAACCATTAACACTTGTATCTTCTTTAACTTCTATTTGAGCATTAAGCGTAAAAAAAAGGAAACTAAAAGCGACAATGAAATATCCCTTTGTATTAAATGGCATCCGAATCAGTTTTTTTGATTTTTTAGTAAGTCGCGAATTTCTGTTAAAAGAACTTCTTCATTTGTCGGAGGAGGAGCAACTGAAGCAGTATTCACTCTTGCAGCATTCATTCCTTTAATTATCAAGAAAAGTGCAAATGCAACAATACCAAAAGAAAGTATTGCTTGAATGAATTTCCCATAGGCAATTACGGCATCATTAAAAGAATAACTTAAACCAGAGAAGTTAATTCCACCAGTAAATATTCCGATGATTGGCATTATAACATCTCCAACAAGGGAGTTCACAATCCCGCCAAAAGCACCTCCAATAACAACCCCAACGGCTAGATCCATTACGTTACCACGCATGGCAAATGTTTTAAATTCTGAAAAAAGTCCCATTTTATTTGTATTTATTTTGTCTGCAAAGTTTCTCTTTTTATTTACTTATGCAAGTGAAATTTGTAATTATTTAAGAATTCATAAAACTAAAAAGGAATTCAATCAAATTATCGAAAAATAAAAAAAAACGTGCATCCACAAATGAGTTCATCTGCAAATGCACGTTTGAAAAAAGGTTTTTTATTTATTTAATAGTTAGGCGGTCGCTAAACTTTCCATCGGATGTATTCCAAACAACAGTATAAACTCCAGCTGGAACATGATTCATATTTTCTAATTGAATGGTGTTTTGGTTAGTTTCAAAATTCTGAGAAGCTACTTTCGCGCCTAGCATGTTGAAAATTTCAATAGCACCTTTCTCCGCTTTTGGAAGCATTACTTGAATATTATCACCACTACTTGGATTCGGGAAAACACGAATGGAATTGCTCGTAGAAATTGACATATTGGATTTACCTTGACGAATAATGATATTCAATCTTCCCAATTGCGAAGTTTCTGGATTGGAGTTCACTTCAAAAGTAAAACGTTTGCCTTCTTCTAACTTCGTAATGATTTTGTTGTAACGATCTTCAATGAAGAATTGAACCTCATTCCCAAAAGATTCCAATTGTTCGGCGGTAATTTCATAAGTTCCCGATTCGGCTTTGATTTTTACTGGTATAATTTTATCGGCATAGCTTAAATTGGGTTTGGCAAATGCATGAACAGAAAGTAGATCTCCCAATTCATTGACAAGAGAAAAACTTAAATTCATACCCGGCAATTCGGGTTTAAATGCATCGAATGTTGGATTGAACGCTTCGCTTGCTTGGTCATGAAATTCGATAATGGCCTCATCTTGAATATCGCTTCCAAGCATTTTTACCATCAGTCTAAGTTGCTCTTGCGGTGCCGACATTCTGAAAAACAAGGAGTCAGGAAACGTCGAAGTTTTAATCGTTTCATGTGCGGTTAAGACTGGATTGTTTGCTGTTGATTTGATGAAGAATGATTGACCAGGTCCAATATAACGCGAACCTCCATTGGTTGCAGCACTTGGGTTTGCGCTATTATACGATGCATATTGGTTGATGCTTGGATTCCAAATGTAAATTGTACTTGAAATGCCATTCTTTGTCCATTCAACAGAATTCCAATCAATAGGCGATTGATATGGATTAGCAACCAAACTCCAACCGTTTCCATTGTCAATAGAAACACATCCTCCCGTGCATGTTACGGGCAAATTGATATCACCTTGGATGGGAACTCCTTTAAAATCGATGGTTCCAGCATTAGGAATTACCAACGTGCTTTGTCCCCGAGTTCCTAAATAATATAATAGAAAACCACTTCCTATAGGCAGCACTTCATTTGTACTAGCCGGCGAACGCCATTCTGTTCCATTGTTTGCCGTTTCATTGTACACCCAAACATTCGTAGTGTAATTTGTTGGCGAATCCCATCCATTTGCACTATTGCCAGGACCAAATAGTAAAATATTGTCTTTAATTTGTTTGAATTTAATTCCTCCAACGGTATCAACGGGCGAAGCAATAAAACGATTGGATCGAATACCGCCGCGCGTCCATCGCTGAACGGTCATGTTGCCAACAATAGAAGCGGATGAGGGAATTTGATCGATGCGCGCTGTTTGTGATTGGTTGCTTAACATGGTAAAAATGCGGTTGTTATTTGCTCCATCGGCATCAAATACAGATGAATTCAATACTAGCAATGTGTTTTTTACAGATGCATTAGCAGAAAGAGATTTTGTTCCAGTTCGTGATAAAGAAAGGTTGTTGTATGCAAATCCCGCAACATCTTGATTTCCACTTGCGCAATAATTAATGGTGTTATTGGTAGTTGTGTAAATGTTACTTGTATTTGGAGCAAAACCCGCAATAGATGCCCCAATTTTAATTTCACTTGGAGTAAGCGTAATTAATCGACCTGTACCAGCGATGCTCAATTTGTTGTAATACAATGCAGGAATAGTTTGTGGTCCAACGCCATTGAAATGAATTGTTCCTGTTCCGCGATTGAACAAACCAGCTAAACTCAAACTTCCAGCAATGTTTAAAAATCCAGACTGTCCATTAAAAACTCCACCCACTTGTGTGAAATTTTGTGAAACAGTTAATGATCCTCCATTGCTGTTCCCGTCGAGTTGACCGCCGTTTTGAATGATGGATCCATTAACCGAAAGCACACCATTTGCACAATTGAATACCCCATCATTTATTTTCAACGTTCCGATGGAATTTACTTGTCCTGCAATGCATGAAAAAACACCCTGTTCTTGAATTATGCCTGAAAGCGCGTTAACCGTTCCTGTGTTTGCCGAGAATTCGCCGCTATTAGTTAATGTTCCTGAAACGCTCAACGATCCTGATAAATTAAAGTATTTACCTGAATTTAGCATGGAGCCATTAACAGTTAAGTTACTATTCCCATTGTTTAATATTCCGGTGCTTAATATTTCGAGATTATTGACGACAACCATTGCTCCGTTTAATGAAGATGGTTCCGAAACACGAACAAGTGGAATGGAAAGTCCTTCAACACCAAACTCGCCTCCTTGCATATTGAAAACCATGTTTGGGTCGAATGTAATGTTGGAGTTTTGATACGCAAAGCCATTTCCAAGATTTACATTTCCATTCAATAGAACCGAACCTCCCGTTTTATTGATGAATAATTCAGGTAAAATACCTTCTGAATTGTTTAATGAAGTTCCAGATATCGTTTGTGAATTACTGCCACTGAATAGAATGACTCCAGAGCCAGGATTTGTATCGGATGAACGATAATTGCTAATATTTATGTTTCCTAAAAGGTTAATTGTACCAATGTTAATTCGAATAGGACGATTCAATGCCATCGCATTTTTAAAGGATAGTTCCTGATTAACATGGAGTGTTCCGTAAATCTCAATTGTTTTTGGATTAACTCCCGATGTGTTTTGCAATTCGAGGGTGTAAAAAGCAGGTTCTCCTAAAATGCTGTATGCATTGGATGAAGTTCCTGTTAAACTAACTGTTCCGTTATTGTGGTTAAACGTTCCTCCACTTTGACTAAAATTGCCTTGAAGTCGCATCGTGCTCGACGGAGCATTGAATATTGCTTCGTTGGCGATTTCCAAATTGCCATTCACAAATAGGGCAGAAGAGCCACAAGAAAACGAACCTCCTAATTGTTTCCAATTACCTGAGTTGATTTGTGAACATCCAGCTAGATTAACAGCGCCGTCGTTTATTTGAACTGATGAAGTATATGCAAGTTGCGCGAATCCTTCCGACTTATTTAACTGCGATTGCCCAGACATGGATAAAGCACCATTTACGGTGAAATTGCTGGATCCCATGTTTAGGACTGTAGAGTCGAGATTCAGGTTGCCAGTTTGAACTGTTCCTGAACCGAACGTTAGCGTTGCATTTTGAGCAGATAAAGAATATGCATTCTCAAACAATGTATTACCCGATGATTTAACAAGTGTTGTATTGTTGAAAATCCCATTTCCGTTTACGATGAGTGAACCTGAACCTAAATTTGAGGAGCCGCCTTGAATTGAAATTGCATTGGCATTGAAGGATGCCGTTCCCAAATTTATTGTTGAATTGTTACTAATAAAAGCAGCATTCGAATTCATATATAAAGCACCTGATACTTTCGAAAAGTTTGCATTAAGCATTTCCAAGTTGCCATTGAAATACGTTGCAGCGTTTCCTCCATTAAATGTAGCGTTCGTTAAATTTAATGACTTAAATGTAATGGCTGCGTTAGTATTTGTAAAAACACCTCCCGAAATTACTACTGCGCCCGTTGGATTAAACAATCCAATACCAGCCGTTTTACTGAATGTTCCTCCGCTTTGCTGATAGGATGTTTTGACAGTAAAACTTCCAGATCCTGTTTCGAGAATCCCACCTGATAAAATTATATTTCCTAAAATTTCAACAGCCGCATTTTGAATTGTAAATGCACCACTACTAATTGTTAAATTGTTTAAGGTACATATTCCACCGCTGCTTTTCGTGAGATTTCCTCCATCAACAATTACATTTCCAACCACTTTGAATTTTGATAAACCCACCGAAAATTCACCTCCGGAAATTTGTAAATTCTGAGTAACGGTATAAACAGCACTCGATGAATTGTTGCCGGAAATGGTTCCAGTATAAGAACTTAAAACCTTCATATTTTTAACAACAACAGAGCTAGGTAATGCGCAGTTGGAATTACTGACTAAGCCATTAAAAACAACATCATCAGTACTTGCTGGAATCCCTGCTGGCTGCCAATTTGAAGCTAAATTCCAACTTGATGTATTTGCGCCTGTCCAGGTTTTTTCGGCTGCTTGAATAACTCCGGTAAATAGAAACTGGAGTACAATTATTAATAACGTAGATGAGATTTTCATAAAGAGCTGGTTTAATTGGGTGTAATCTAAGTTTAATAGCTTCACAAAGCTATGTCCGAATTAGATTTTAATATTCTTTGAAAATAATAATTTCTTTCCTGTGTAAGAAATTAAGGTGTTAAAAAGTAATTATAGTTGATTTTAACTATCAACCCACCTGAGTTGTTCTATTCAATGACCAAGCATTTGGTTTTTTATCGAATAGAATCTTCGTTTTTCGCCAGGTCGATATAAACAAATCGGAATTTCGGTATGCTGAAAGCGCTTTTTCGTCTTCCCAAAAACTATATGTAAAAATATGCGCTGAATCGTTCAAATCTTGAAGAAGTTCCAAATTCATGCATCCAGGAAACGATCGAATATGCATAGAACTTTCATTGAAAACATCAATAAATTGATTTACCGCATCTTCTCTAAAATGCATTTCTACAATTCTAATCAGCATAAAATTCAATTCGGATTATATCGTTGAGTTTTGCTCCAAAAAGGCGCGCTAAAGATCCTCTATTAATAGCTATTTCGAGGAAGTTCGAAGAATTGAAAAAGGCGCAAATTTCTCCATCTGGGACATCGTTGTATCCCTTTGAAAGTCGCGAAATGTTTTTCGAATTTCTTCGGAATATTATTACAAATCGTCTGTTTTGTTTTTGCTCTTCGAATAATTCCTGGTGAATGTTTGTAATGATGTTCCCAAAAGTATCGATATGCACAATGCTCGCACCCAAATGCAATTCTCCAAGCGTGGGAGAAATCATCAAGCTCTGTCGGATGTTTTGAGTTTTACGCCCAATTTTCTCCAATGACCCACCTCGTGCAATGTGGCATGCAGCTTTAACGAATACATTGAACATCGGAAACGATAGATGTTGCACGTCTTGCTGAATGGTAAGTTGTACAATTTCGTCCACTTGTTGATTGGGAAACATAAGCGAGAAAATTCCGGAGTCGGCACCAATGAAATAATGATTATTGATTTTGACTGCTACGTGCATTGTTGCCTCGTCTTCGAATGTTTCAACACCAATAATATGAACCGTGCCTTCTGGGAAATGATGATAGGCATTTTTCAATACGAACGCAGCTTTAAACCGATCGAATGGTGCTATAACGTGACTAACATCAACAATAGTAACTTCCGGCATTTCAGATAATATGGCGCCTTTAACGGCAGCAACATAGTAGTCGCTAAGTCCCATATCGGTTGTTAAAGTTATTATTGCCATTGTATCGTTTCTATGTTGGAGGGATGCCCCAAAATTCATTTATTTGTATGTGAAAAGCAACCGTACTTCCATATTAAAAATAACACCTAACCGTTAAGCATTTGAACGAAAAAATTATCAGTTTGCCCGATATAAATCCTGTGGAAATATACGGAGTAAATGACGAAACTCTCGATAAGATTCGAAGTTATTATCCTAAATT
>CALQJV010000051.1 GCA_943330985.1 Chitinophaga pinensis | reverse complement strand
CAAAATAACCACTACGAATAACAGAACAAGCAACAAGCCCAACAACAAGTCGATCGTAATCGAACTAGGATTCTGAGATAGAGTTTGTAAGAAATAAGTAAAGATTGGAATCATATATATAGCTGAGAAAGGGAATAGTCTAATTGTAAAGATAATGATTTAGTCAACATTTGGTAACATGGTATATGCAGTATTTAAGATGCAGAATGCAATTATATGAAATTCAATTCATTAATTTTACAAGTTTGTTAATTTCTTTTAAAAATATTTTAGAATTCGAAACGCTTTTTTGTTGGTGATTACCTATGTATGAAATTTAAACAATCAGCACGATGTACATATATATATGTATAGTTCAATAATTTTTCCAAGAATCAAATGGTTAATTCCGAAGAAGAAAGTACGCAATGAGAATAAAACAAATCATCGTTGCCCGCTAAATGAATAGGGTGAAATTTCAATAAAAAATGGGTGGCCAACGCTTCAAATAAAAAAAGCATGCATTTGAAAAATCCTTTTCCTAAATTTGCTTATGCAGTCAATCAATCTTTATTTCACAATCCTCTTTTGTTTTGCATTAAATTGCTTAGCATATGCAAGTAATACAGATACTACACTATATGCCTGCAGCACCATTTCGCAAGAAATTGGAGTGAATAATCAATCGGGTTTTAGTTATTCTTGGTTGCCTACAACTAACTTAAGCCATCCCGATTCCTCAATAAGCTCTTTTAATTTGGTAAACAATAACACTCCCAATTATCAGGTCAATTATACACTCAGTGTTTTTGATGGTTCTGGGTCATTGGTCGAAACTCATATTTATCGGGTTAATGTGAGAAGTGCGGTTATTTTTAATTCCCCTTTAGGAAGCGATGAAATTTGTCCTGGCGACACATCCATTTTAGTGAGCCCTTATTTTTTACCTCAAATATTAACTGCAATTCCCCCCGAGTACTATGCCTATAACGAAAATGATAGCACGTATCGTTTTTGGCCCATCGATACAACCCATTATTTATTTATCCTAGCCGATACAGCGGCCTGTTTCTTCGATTACTTAACATACGATGTATATGTAAAAAGTGCAATTCCAATAAGCTTGTCAGCATCCGACACCTTATTTTGTTCGAGTTCGACCGACACTATGCAGCTCGGTTTTTCTCCTGCTGGAGGGATATTCACAGGTGCAGGTATTGGGCAATCGGGTGAGTTTATTTGTGCAAATGCCGGTGGCGGATATCACGAAATTGTATATCAGATATATCAAGGAAATTGCAGCAGTTCGGCTTCAATTTACCTCACCGTCATTGATGACTCTTTTGTTCGTTTGGACGCCCTTCCTAACTTCTGTCAAAAAGATACGCTCATCGAACTCAGTAACGGATTTCCCCTTGGAGGAAATTACTACATAGATGATGTTCCGGTTTCGAGTTTTAATCCCGCGCTATTATTGGAAGGCGAACATATATTAAAATACAAATATTCGGGCGACCTGAATTGTGAAGTTCTGAAAAGTGTCATCTTCTTTATTGTACCACTTCCCAATAAACCCATCATAACGGCAAGTCCTTCATCGCTTGTTTGCGAAGGTACATCCGTTCAACTTAGTACAGATTTCTTTCCCGACTATGTATGGAGCACGGGCGCAACCTCCCAAAGCATTACAGTAAATCAATCGGGAATGTATGCCGTAACGTTTATTCGAAACGTTGGATGTACTATTACATCTGATTCGTTTTCTGTAACGATTTCGCCAGCTCTAACAGTAAATGTAACGAGTCCACAATATAATTCAGGTTTAGAAATTTCAGAATTTGGCGCAAACGATGGTCGAATTGAAATTTTTATTGAAACGGGTGGTTTTGCTCCGTATACCGTTATTTTGAATGGAGATACAAGTCAGTCGCTTGTTTATGATCAGTTAAGTCCAGGTAATTATATGGCTTACATACAAGATTCGGCGGGCTGTTTTACCAGCGATTCGGTTGTTATAAGGGAGCCCCCGTTTTTTGAAGTAACCAGCAAAACGGTTATTCTTCCCAATGCATTTACTCCCAATGGCGATGGCATCAATGATTTTTATGTGATAAAAGACCCCAATTCAAAATTTCGAATCAATACATTCCAAGTTTGGGATATAGCGCGGCAACTGGTGTACTCGGCAAAAAACTATGCAAACACCTGGGACGGAAAAGATATGAACGGCAATAGATTGTTAACAGGAACCTATTTCGCCGTTTTCACGAGTCCAGAACTTAACGAACCTGCCAAGACCTTTATTGATATACGTTACGAATAAGAATGGTTATTCGCTTACCTTTTCGAGCATATTCACGGCGGCTAAATAAATAGCTTCGGCGTCGTAACCACATTCTGCCCACAATTCGGGTTGGGTTCCGTGTTCCACAACTTTATCGGGAATGCCCAAACGCTTTACACGTGCTGAATAGCCATGGTCGGCCATAAATTCGAGCACCGCCGATCCAAAACCGCCTTGCACACAGCCGTCTTCAACGGTAATGATGGAGCTGGTGGTTTTAAAAATTGAATGCAGCAAGTCTTCATCAATGGGTTTAACAAAACGCATATCGTAAAAACCAACATCAACACCTTCGTTCACTAAGCGATTCACAGCATCCATTGCCAAATTGCCCATGTGTCCAATGCTTAAAATGGCAATAGCATTTCCTTTGCGCAATGTTCTTCCTTTTCCAATTTCCAATAGTTGAAAAGGTTGTTTCCATTCTACCATCACCCCATTCCCACGCGGGTAACGGATACTGAACGGTGAGGGAGTTTTGTATGCAGTAAACATGAGGTTGCGTAATTCCTCTTCGTTCATGGGCGCAGAAACAATCATGTTGGGAATGCAGCGCATGTATGCAATGTCGTAAGCTCCGTGATGCGTAGGTCCATCGGCACCGGCCATACCACCTCGATCGAGGCAAAATACCACATGCAGATTTTGCAAAGCCACATCGTGAATAACCTGGTCGTATGCACGTTGCATAAACGTACTGTAAATATTACAGAAAGGAATAAGCCCCTGCGTTGCCATACCCGCCGAAAAAGTAACGGCATGTTGCTCACAAATTCCCACATCAAACGCACGATCTGGAATTTCTTTCATCATGATATTGAGCGAGCATCCCGAAGGCATAGCAGGAGTTACACCTACAATACGTTTATCGTCGTTTGCTAACTCTACCAAGGTATGACCAAAAACATCTTGGTATTTGGGTGGTTCCGGTCCTTTATTCGGCGATTTAATGATTTCGCCCGTATCCTTATTAAACAAACCGGGCGCATGCCAAAGCGTTTGGTCTTCTTCGGCCAACTTATAGCCCTTGCCTTTTACTGTTAAAACGTGAAGCAATTTAGGACCGGGAATGTCTTTAAGGTCGTTCATTACCTGCACCAATCGATTTACATCGTGCCCATCGACCGGACCAAAATAGCGGAAGTTGAACGATTCGAATAAATTGCTTTGTTGAAGCACCGCGCTTTTAACGGCATGCTCCACTTTTTGCACAATGGCTTGGGCATTTGGACCAAACTTCGAAATTTTTCCTAATAAATTCCAGACCTCATCCTTAACCTTATTATAGGTATGAGATGTAGTGATGTCGGTTAAATATTCTTTCAGAGCGCCCACATTGGGATCAATCGACATGCAGTTATCGTTCAAAATAACAAGCATGTTATTGCCTTGAGCGCCCGCATTATTCATTGCTTCGAAAGCCATTCCGCCAGTTAAGGCGCCATCGCCAATTACGGCAATATGCTGACGGTTTGTATCGCCCTTAATTTGAGACGCAACCGCCATTCCCAAGGCTGCTGAAATAGATGTAGAACTATGTCCAACACCAAAGGCATCGTATTCACTTTCTTTTCGTTTCGGGAAACCACTGATGCCCCCATAAATACGATTTGTATGAAATACCTCCCTACGACCAGTTAACAGTTTGTGACCATACGCCTGATGTCCGACATCCCAAACCAATTGATCTTCGGGTGTGTTGAAGGCATAATGCAATGCAACGGAAAGTTCAACCGTACCAAGGCTTGCACCAAAGTGACCGCCTTTTACAGAAACAATATCAATGATGTATTGACGTAACTCGTTGCAAATCTGGATAAGATCGTCTTCTTTGAAGCGGCGCAAATCGTTGGGCGTTTCAATTTGAGCAAGCAATTCACCGGGGATAATGTTCATGAATGTGTATTATGGAGGCAAATGTAACAATAAGGATTCATATTTGTTTTCGATGCTTGAAGACGTTTGAATTCTGAAAGTATTGCATCACAAACAATCTTTTTGCATTTGGTGTCCTCGACCTCTATCCCCCGACCCCTTTCTCCACGGGAGAAAGGGGGGGGGATTCTGCTCAGAATATGCAGTATCTAAATCCCTCTCCACGAGGAGAGGGATTTAGGGGGAGGTTTACGTGTGGCTCGTCCTAAATTAGGTTACACACTATCATCCTCGACCTCTATCCCCCGAAACCTTTCTCCGCGGGAGAAAGGGGAGTTTGATACTGCAATTTTTTAGAAATTTCTATTCACATGTCAAATTTCAGTTGAAGATAAATCTTCAGAATTTCGAGATGTAACTCCCCTCTCCTAGCGGAGAGGGGCTGGGGGTGAGGTTTGACTGTCTCGTCCTAACCCCCACCGAACCTAAGCAAACCAACTAAAAACCTCCTCTAACCTAAGAGAAGACTTCTGAGTAGCAGCAATATCCCGAATAACTTCCCCTTGATCGAGCTGGATGATGCGATCGCCCACTTTGATGCAATGCTGGAGTTCGTGGGTGACCATGATGGCCGTGAGGTTTTTTTCTTTGATAATGCGATTGGCAAGGTTTAAAACAAGGTCCGCAGAACGAGGATCGAGGGCTGCTGTGGGTTCATCGAGCAGCAATAAATCGAGCGTATCGAAAGTGGCCATTAATAAAGAAAGCGCTTGCCGTTGACCGCCAGAGAAACTTCCCATAAGTTGATCCAAACGATTTTCGAGGCCTAGGTTTAGGATGCTAACTTGTTCGGCAACTTTCTTCCGAAAAGCAGCATTGATTCCTACTTTTAAGCCTTTGGATTGGGTTCTTAACGAGGCAATGCGGAAATTGTCGAGCAGACTTAAATCGGGCGCGGTTCCTAAGGTGGAATTTTGGAAAACTCTCGCTATGTATGGACTTCGGCGATAGGCCGCTTCATTTTGCAATTCCATTCCATTGAGCATTACTTTTCCAGAATTCGGTAATAATGTTCCCGCAAGAATATTTAATAACGTCGATTTACCTGAACCATTGGAACCAAGTAAGAGTGTGAAAGACCCTTTTTCTATACTGAGATTTATGTGCTTGAGAGCATTAACCTCCTGAGCTGTTCCTGCGTGAAACGTCAGATTTACATCGTTGATTTCGAGCATCAGGAAGAGAGTTTTTTGTTAAACTGCGGGAGACTTACGAAAACCAATACCACCAAGGCCGTTATTAATTTGAGTAAATTAGGATCGGCACCCGATGCCAGGGTAAAAGCGATGATTAATCGAAATACAACACATCCGAAAAGCACACCGAAAATGCGCCAAAGAATACCGTTTTTCTTAAGCAGAGTCATTGTTGTTTCACCAATCATTACGGAACCTAATCCAAAAATAACGATACCAATTCCCATATTGATGTCGCTAAATTGTTGGAGTTGAGCCACAATACTCCCACTCAGCGCGGTAAGTGCATTGGCGATACCCAATCCAATAATCTTCATGCGATTGGTATTCACCCCCATGGCACTAACCATCGATTCTGAATTTCCGGTGGCGCGCATGGCAATTCCGAAATCGGTTTTTAGCATGTAAAAAAGCAGGAGTCCAATGAAGATGGTTACTGCCAATACTAAAAGAATTTGATTGATGTAGGGGTTTGAAACTAATTCAATGGACGCAAAAACATGGTTCACTTGAAGGAGCGGTATGTTTGACCGCTTCATGATCATTAAGTTGATAGAATACAAAGCCGTCATCACGATAATTCCCGACAAAAGTGCATTTACCCTTAAGCGGGTGTGTATAAAACCCGTTAACATTCCTGCGAGAGCCCCACCTAAGAATGAGAACAAAAGAGCCAATTGCCAATTCGATCCATTACTTAGCTGAATGGCAGTGATAGCAGCACCCAGGGTATAACTTCCGTCGGTAGTGATGTCGGGAATATTAAAAATCTTCAGGGATAAATATATTCCCCAACCAAGCATGGTAAGCGAAAGACCGAGGCAAATGGCGGTAAGGTAAAACTGCATCAGGAAACCTGTTGAAACTCTTTGCCTGCTATAAACTTATAGCGTTTTGCTTGGGTTGGATTCACCATACGGGTTCGTTTGATGAGTTTTCGCGGTTTGGGTATAACTCCAGAATGAAGAAATTGTGCAGCATCTTGGCCAGAGGCATAGCCCCAATCGTACATATTTGCACCGAATCCTGCAAGTGCACCTCGGCTTACGAGTCCTGCTTCGGAAGTAATAATGGGAATCATGGCTTTATCGCAACTGCTCACAATGGTTTCGAATGATGCGAAAATGGTATTGTCGGGTAGGGCGAAGAACACATCAATTTTTTGATCGATAAGCCGCTCAATAACTAGTTGAGTTTCGGCTGAATTGTTGGCGGGTAAAGAAACGAGTTCCAAACCAAGCGCAGCAGCGTCTTTTCGAATACGTTCAAGGGCATCAACACTTTGGGGTTCACTTTGATTGATGAGTGCCCCTACCCGTTTTGCCTGTGGGAAAATTTCATGAATCAGCGTGATGGCCGTATCGATGTATTCGAGGGTTTCGTAAACACCGAAAAGGTTTGCAGGGTCTTGTCCCTTTGTATTGCGTAAACCAGCCAATTCGGGACTTGGACTCACCATCATACATACCGGAATTTGATTGGTTTTTTGAACCGCCGAAATGGTTGCAACCGTGGTGTTTGTTGCTATTAAATTGACCTGTTGGGAAATAAAATAATCGACAGATTGGGTTAATGCAGGAATATCACCTTGTGCATTTCGGTAAATCACATTCAAGTTTTTGCCTTCAATGTACCCGCTGTCTTTCAAAGCGGTGAAAAATCCTTTTTTGGCTTCGGCCACCGTTGAATCTTCAAAAGCATCAAGAAAAGCGACGGTTTTAGATTGATTGTTATTCGATGAATTACACGAAATAAAAGCAAGAAGGAGTATAAGTGCAGATATGCGGAATAGCTGTTTCATTCCACAAAGTAACCAAATACCAAATGAATTTTTATTGGGAATTTGAAAATCTACGAAACTTTTGAACGAATAAGTGGGATTGACAGGAGGTGACGTACGGTTTCCATATCGAAAGGTTTGGAAAGGAAATCGCGAACCATGGGGTAACTTCTGGCTTTCTT
>CALQJV010000050.1 GCA_943330985.1 Chitinophaga pinensis | reverse complement strand
TCAATAAAAAGTAAAATACAGGAATGACACATAATGTTCCTAAAATGGTTAAGTGTAACATGGAAATAGGTCCAAACTTTGGTTTGAACAATAGTTCTCTATTGGGAGGAAGACCTTCGCCTTGGTAATGTTTTTGTCCAAATACAAATATGATAGAACCTAAAACCATCCCAATTCCAGCCAATAAAAATCCTTTATCGTATCCATAGCGACTTCCAACTTCAGCAACAACGGTTGTTGCAAGGAATGCACCTAAGTTTACACCAATATAAAAAATGGTGAATCCTGAATCGCGTCTTGGATCGCCATCGCTGTAAAGTTTACCAACGATACTTGAAATATTGGCTTTGAAATATCCGTTTCCACTAATGATTGTAGCCATACCAAGAATTAACCAAAATTCACCGCCGCCTAAAATCATGAATTCACCGATGGCCATTAAAATACCTCCTAAAATGATGGCAATTCGATATCCCAATAGTTGATCGGCAATTTTACCGCCTAAAACAGTTACTGCATAAACCAATGCGGTATATGCCCCATAAACAGCAAATGAGTCATCGTCTGTTTTCATGAGGGTTTTTGTGAGATACAAAATCAACAAACCACGCATTCCATAGTAGCAAAAACGCTCCCACATTTCAGCAAAAAACAGCCAATAAAGACCTTTAGGTTGGGCACTTTCGATTTTATTTTCCATCGATTTTTAAATTTATATGTTTGGTTGTCAGATTTTAAAATCAATATCTCATCTTTATTCAACTTAAACTACTTGCTTGAGCTGATTTAAAAAGAAGAGAGCCTTGACATTAAAAACTGGTTTAAATATGTTTATTGCGAATGTACTATTTCTTCTTTCTAAAACAAGTACCTGAAAATTTTGTCGCATCGCGAGCATATTCGATTATTTTTGCAATTACCTATGATAAGTTCAACAGATAGAAGAATAATTCCAAGTATTTATACAAGCGACGGTCAATTTGCACTGACCGATACAAGCAATATCTTGAGTTATACCGAGGCAATGGATCAATTGCTTCGCTTTGAAGCTGATGGTGCCGATGAAATTATTTTGATGGATGTTACCACATCGACAGAACGCCGTCGAAACTTGCCCAAATTTTTGAAGGATGTGAGTAAAACGCTGAAAATACCATTCGTATTCGGAGGCGGAATTCATACCATTAGTGATGTTGAGGAAATGATAAAATTGGGGGTAAACAAAGTATATGTCAATTCGGCGGCTATTCGAAATCCAGAATTGATTAATAAAATAACGAAAGATCATGGCAACAATTCGCTATTAGTAGCAATCGACACGAGACTATCGTTTGGGCTTTGGAAAATATTTTTAAACGGAGGCAAATCTCGAACAGAAATTGATTTGCTAAATTGGGTTGAAATGTGCCAGTTGCGTGGAGCGGGTGAATTGCTGGTTTCAACTGTTGCAAGGGGATATTCCGACCATACTGTTATTAATGGAATACTCAAAGAAATTACTTCCAATGCCCGTGTTCCAATACTTGCTTCAGTAGGTGTTCAAAGCAAGGAAGATTTCGCAGAACTATTTACCGAAACGGGCATTCAAGGAATAGTTTCGGCACATTTCTTCTTAAATGAAGAAGAAAATATTGCAGACGTAAAACAATTTCTTAAGGATCAAGGTATTATGAAGGATACTGAGTTAAATTAATTAGCGTAAAATGGTGAGATTGCCTTCGTAGGTATAATTAGAACCTAACTTATCTTTGAGTTTAATCACATAAAAATACACATCATTTTCAACCAATGATTGTGATAATTGTGTTTTCCCATCCCATCCATTTTCTTTATCGAATGTTCGGTAAAGCATCTGTCCCCAACGATTAAAAACAATCATGCTAAATTCTTGGATGTCTTCTCCATAAGCTGTAAATCGATCATTGATACCATCATCATTCGGTGAAAAAGAGGTGGGAATGAAAATCTTATAACCCAAATCTACACGAACATCTGTATAGGAAGTATCGTGACAACCAAATTCATTACTTAATAATTGTGTAATTACATAAGAACCGGTATCTGCATAAGTATACACATGATCGAATTCAGAAATCGTATCTCCATTGCCCATGGAATAAAGGCAAGAGTCAGCAAAGTCGGATAAATCGGTCAAAGTAAATTCTGGATCATATATCGTAGATATAATCGGTGATACATTGAAATTGGAAACGGGTGACGGATTAATTTGAACCGATCCGGGCATTGAATATGTATTGCTACATCCATTCATTCCGGTTATTTGAAGAGTTACATCATAAACTCCTGGGTCATTAAAAACGATGTAAGGGTTTAATTGAGTAGAACTTTGTCCATTGCTAATTGTCCATTCGCTTGTGAACGGGTAATTGTCGTTATCTGAAAGGTTATCGAATTTAACCAAACTAGGGCTACAACTCTCAACGGAACTCGAACTGAAATTTGCAACAGGCATTTTCAAAACGTCTACTGGTGCTGTAAATACATTACTTGTACATGCAAGTTCGGTAATGGTTAAACTCACCAATTGTAGACCTGTTGCATTAAAATGAATGCCATGTGGATTAGGATCGGAAGAGTTTGGAACATCCGCCCATGATCCGAAATTCCACAAAAACTGAGCGTTGCTGGCATTGAATATACCTTCGGCCAGAAAATCGAAAATGTTGTTTTCAAAACAAGCAGGGTTGGGAGCCACAAACGATGCAACTGGATTTGCAGTAACATTTATGGTAACAAAAGTATCTTTCACACATCCAAGCGATTCAACTCGTAAGGTGTATACAGAATCGATTGTTCCAGCACTCAAATTACTTAACTGAATGGTTGGATTTGAAACGAGTGTGGAACTGAGACCATCAGCAGGAAGCCACGAATATGTGTAGCCTGGAGTTGAAGCTGTCCCAAGTTGTCCCAATTCCATGGAGCAAAGGTTTAAATCAACACCGGCATCGGCAACAGGAATTGGATTAACAATGAGGTTACTTTGATTTACTCCCGAGGTACACGCTCCAATAACAATATATAATTGATAAGCACCTTCATAACTTTCGATGGAAGATAATAAGGTGTCAGAATGTGTGTTGGATGAAAAACCATTCGGACCCGACCAATGAAATTCAACATTGTTCAACATGGGTGTTGTTAAAAAGACAGTGTCGTTTTCGCAAACTGGTGAGTTCATTGTGATTGCAGGTAGAAATGTTCCATCAATAACAATGACTTTAAATAGACTCGGAGCACTTACGCAACCATCAATAGTAACTGTTACAGAATAATTTCCTGCATCGCTTAATGCCGCTATGGGAATAGTGTTTATAGAATCGGTTGTAACGACTGCTGGTCCGGGTAAAAATGCAGGACCCGACCAAGAATAAAAATCGGCACTGCTAGTAGACTCCATGATGAGTGGAAATCCAACACAGGTAGTTATCGTATCATTTATAAGAGGAGCTGCCGGAGTTGTACTCACATAAACGGTTACATGAGCGGTGTCGATGGTTCCACAATAATCGCTAACCTGCAAAATATAGGTTGTTGTGGAACTTGGATTGACTGTGTATGTTGAATCGTTAATAATGGTTGGAATACCATTCAAACAGGAATAAGTATAAGGATGTAAACCGCCTGTTGCAGAAGAAGTTAATGTAACAGCACCTGAACCGCTGCAAATAGATTGCGATGGTCCTGTACTTAACGTAATTGATGGCTTTTCCGTGATGAAAACGGTCGTACTTACTGTACCGCAAATTGTAAGGTATTCGATATTGATAGTTTCAGTCCCTTCAAGAATAGCATCATCTAACGCTGTAAGTGTAATAGATGCCGTAGTTTGACCAGCCGGGATGGTTATGGAATTGGGCAATGTTGCATAATCAACCCCATTCGTTGCTGTTCCACTAATGGTAAATGGGAATGTATAATCATTAGGAAGTGCTGCTTCAATGGTAAATTCTAAAGTTGCGGGAGCACATCCTTCATACGTTGTTGTATCTCCATTGTAAGTTGTTTGTGAAATTGCAATGGGCGCAGCCCCAAAACTATTTGCTTCAAGAAAAACAGCTGAATCGAATCCACTATCGCATCCATCGGCAAGCATTAAGCGCAATGTATAGGTTTGGCAGGGAACAACGGTTGTAACAGCTGTCATTACTTTGGTGTAGCCATCAAATACAATGTCGTTGGGTGGTGTCATGTTAAAATACGCCGAATTTGTAGTTACGCATGGGTCATTGGCTGCCGTTCCGCTCGTTCCTACACTTCCATTGTTGATTGTGTTGATCGTAATGGGGTCACCACTGCCTGGAACAACAGCTAAGTTTTGTTCGCCAACAATTCCTGGTCCCGAAATTAAAAATGCAAAGGCATCATTGAATTGCGAACAAACATATTCGTTGTATTCTTCAGAAGCAAAAATGTATTTAAATGAAATGGGTGTGGATTGGGGAATAAAATCAAACTGAAGAATAACCCCGTCGTTTGTTGAACCCGGTGTAAAGCATCCCGGAACAAATCCAGCAAGCTCAGGAATATTGGTCAAGCCATAATCTAAAAAGCCAAAGGGCTGATTGCCAATCGCATCGTCGGCCATGCTTGCTTGACCGGTTGACAACATAATACCCTGACTAAAACCTAAATTGGCTCCGCCATAATTGAATAAGCCAACAGCTTGTCCATCGCCTTGAAATTGGATATTGGAAAATGATACACCCGTCCCAACCAAATTATTGATGTATTGCGTAGGAGTAAGTGTGGTATCTATAGAGAACTGCGCATTCACGTTTAAAGAAATTATAAAACATGAAATCAGCGCAATACAAAACTTCTTTAGTAGAATTGGTAGATTGTATTCCATACAATTAATAGGTAACCTTCAAATGTAAACATTAATTTTAAAATCTGTTAATTTACACACTCAAAAATTGCATCGTTAACGAAATGAGCGGAATAATAAAACAGGAATTCAATAATTTGGCCGGTAATGGTATTGTTTCGTGGATGAGGATTGAAGATGAAAAAGCGCTTGCGAATTCATCACAGAGTAAACAGGTTGAAAAAGAAGCTATGAACCTGCTCATAAACGAAACTATGGGATCTGGTTTTACATTGGAACGTGATGCTTTCGGCAAACCTTGGCCGGTCAATAAAACGGGATTTATTTCCATAAGTCATTCTGCAAATTGGGTTGCCTTTTGTTTTCATCCAAACCATCCTATTGGAATCGATGTCGAATCAACACGCCTTCAATTAGCGAAAGTAGCCCTGCGAATTTTGCATCAATCGGAGCTTTCAATTCTTGAAAAATCAATAAACAAACAAAGAACACTTCAGCTTTTTTGGGGTGGGAAAGAAGCATTATACAAAGCATATGGAAAGAAAAGTTTAGAATTCTCAACCCAATTGGTACTTTCTAGACTTGAAGATGATAGCGATAGTTTCAAAGGCGAAATTTTGCTTCCAAATGCGAAATGGGAGTGTGAACTTTCATTGATCAAGCCCGATGAAATGTCGTATCTCGTCTTTACCAACACGATGAAAATTATTCACTCTTAAATAAAGCAAGGTTGGTTTTATAATTTTAAGCAATGAAAAAAATAGGCAATCAATTTCAAACAATTTGGGATGCAAAAAAAGCTGGTAGACCCTTGTTTGCTATTCTGATTGATCCTGGCAAACTGCCTTTTGAGGCCATTCAAGACTTAATTAACATTTCAAATGATTGCGTTGTCGATTTTATTTTTGTTGGTGGAAGTTCATGCATAGTAGAAGTCTTTAACGAAACAATTACTTTTTTAAAAAACGCACAAAGTCGGCCTGTTGTCATATTTCCAGGAAGCGAAATGCAAGTTTCCGAAAATGCCGATGCATTGCTTTTATTGTCTTTAATTTCGGGGAGAAATCCCGATTTATTGATTGGAAAGCATGTTGAAGCAGCCAAACACATTATTGAAAGTGGCTTGGAAGTAATTCCTACAGGATATATTTTAATAGAAAGTGGTAAAACTACCACCGTAGAGCGGGTGAGCGAAACAAAATCATTGTCACGAAATAATCCTGAATTAACTCTCTCAACTGCACTTGCTGGACAATTATTGGGTATGCAACTAATTTATTTAGAGGCTGGAAGTGGAGCAGAAAACCATGTTCCTCTTGAAACCATTGAATTGTTAAGTTCAAAATTGAATATTCCAGTAATTGTTGGCGGAGGAATTAACGATGCAGATAAATTGCAACACGTTATTGATGCTGGCGCCGATTTGGTGGTCGTTGGAAATGCTTTGGAAAAAGATCCTCAATTATTAAAACATTTCTCGCAAGTACTTCAGCAATATCAGTTCGTAACGACGAATTAATTTCCTGCGGAATGATTGATATTGTTTGAATTTAGAATATCTCCTTTACATCGATTCTCATAAACTTGTTCGTCAATGAATAAATTGCCTCTATTTTTTCGATTGATTTAAGAAAATTGAAGGATGATTTCGATTTGGAAATTAATACCTTTGCGGCCTTATAAATTGTATATGGCTACTACACAAGACGTTTCTGTTGGTACATTTATTCGTTATAATAACGAACTGTGCGTTATCATTGAATGGCAACATCGCACACCTGGAAACTTACGTGCATTTTATCAAGCAAAAATGCGCAACATAAAGAATGGTAAACTTGCTGAAAATCGTTACCGTTCGGGTGAAGAAATTGAGGTTGTTCGTGTTGATATGCGCCCGCTTCAGTATCTTTATAAAGAAGGAAATAGTTTTGTTTGTATGGAAAATGATACCTACGAACAAGTATATATCGAAGAGGCTCTATTTGGCGATAGTGCTAAATTCATGAAAGAAAACATGGAGGTGAATGTTGCTTTCGAAGGTGATTCTGTTATTTATGCAGAAGCTCCACGTTCGGTAGAACTCGAAGTAACCTATACAGAGCCAGGTGTTAAAGGTGATACTGCTACAAAAACACTTAAGCCTGCCACACTCGAAACAGGTGCAACAATCAACATCCCTTTATTCATCAACATTGGTGAAAAAATTAAAGTGGATACTCGCACGGGTGAATACATGGAGCGCGTAAAGTAATTATCGCTTCGATCGATTCTTTATTTCATCCAACAAGGCGTTTTCGGCCTGATTGGGATTGTTCACTTGAATGAGACTTCCTGCTCCTTGCTTTGTTAATTCTCCTAACATCTTCAAAGCATCGGGCTTGCATCCAAAACCTATGACCGATAAAATGGTTGTTTGATTTGGATTCTTAGAGGAAAGTTCTATTATTTTTCGGTCTTTCAAACTCACCCGAAATGCCCCATCGGTGGCAAGAATCACCTGATTGTTTCCACCTGAAATGAATTGCTCTATGGCAATGGTATAGGCCGTTTGGATTCCCTTACTTCCAGCAGTAAGACCGCTTGCTTTTAATG
>CALQJV010000049.1 GCA_943330985.1 Chitinophaga pinensis | reverse complement strand
CAACGCGGGCTTCCGTTACGAACATTTTACAATTACGAGCCCCTCCGTTTCTGCAGCCGATTCTGCCAAAACCATTCGTGAAGGAAAGCCTGTTTTTAGAGCCGGGGCAAATTTGAAAATCCATAAAGCCACTTTTTTAAGAGCGTCTTTCGGACAAGGATATCGTTTCCCAACCATCGCAGAGAAATTCATTCGCACCCAAGTGGGACCCATTCGTATTTATCCGAACGATAGTTTGAAATCGGAGACTTCGTGGAATGCAGAAATTGGCCTGAAGCAAGGATTCCGTATTGGCAATTTCCAGGGTTATGCCGATGTTGCCTATTTTCTTCAACGATTTAACAACAATATTGAATTTAATTTTGGGGCTTTTGGAACATTGTCGGACCCGCTTTTTGGCTTAGGCTTCGCATCGCTTAATGTTGGAAAAACTGAAGTTTCCGGATTGGATTTATCACTTGCAGGACAAGGAAATATTGGCAAAACGGGACTTGCCATGTTGTTTGGATACACGTATACCAAACCGATTTCATTGGAGCCCAACAAAGAATATTCGGTTATCGATTTAACATCAAAACCAGTTACTTATGCCCGTTCATCAAGCGATTCTTCAGGATATTTGTTAAAGTATCGTTTCCAACATGTATTTAAGGCAGATGCAGAAATAACAAGAGGAAAATGGGTAGTTGGCGCAAGCGCTCGCTACAATAGTTATATGCGCAACATTGACAAAATTTTCGAAGATCTGGATGAAATTCTTGGATTTCTCGGTCAACCGAAACCCGGTTTAAAAGCATATCGGCAGAGCCACAACAAAGGATTTACGATTGTAGATGTTCGTGTTAGTTACAAACTCAACGAAACCGTTAAAATGGCCGTTATCGTAAATAATCTTTTGAATAAAGAATACATGATCCGCCCAATGAGTATTGAGCAACCTCGAACTACAGCTATTCAGTTGAGTGTTTCGTTTTAAGAGAAATACTTCCCAACCAATGGCATTCTTCGTCCGCTGCCAAATGCCTTGTTTGTAACACGTAAAATGGGCGGAGTTTGGAAACGCTTGTATTCGTTTGTATTCACCAATTTTAACACGCGATCGACCAAGGGTTTTTCGAAGCCTAGATGAACAAGTTCGGACGGACCTTTTCTTTCTTCGATGTATGCATGAAGAATCTGATCAAGTAAATCATAATCGGGCAAAGAATCGCTGTCTTTTTGATTGGGCCTTAGTTCGGCACTTGGTTCTTTTGTGATTATGTTAAGCGGGATAATTTCTTCGTATTGATTGATGAATTTACAAAGCTTGTAAACCTGTGTTTTATATACATCTCCTATAACAGATAGGCCACCACACATATCTCCATATAAGGTTCCGTAACCAACGGCAACCTCCGATTTATTTGAAGTATTCAGCAAAATATATCCGAATTTATTACTCAGTGCCATGAGTAAAACTCCACGAATTCTGGCTTGCAAATTTTCTTCGGTGAGATTTTCGGGCAATCCGCTAAACTGTTTTGAAAGTGAAGTTTGAAACTGAGAAAAGACATCTTCGATGGGGATGATTTCTGTTCGAGAACCAAGGTTCGAGGCCAATTTTAGAGAATCACTAATTGAATGATCGGAAGAGTAGGGCGAAGGCATTAACACACCCAACACATTATCTTTACCAAGCGCTTGAACGGCTAATGTATAAACAAGCGCAGAATCTATGCCTCCACTTAAACCAAGAACGGCTTGCTTGAAGCCCATTTTTTGGAAATAGTCGGAAATACCCAGAATCAATGCCTTATGCATGCGCTCGATTTCTATTTCAGAAGACGAAAACCCTTCGGCCGCAAAAGGAACGCATTTCGCGGTATTTACATAATCGAGTTCAATGCATCGATAATCTTCTTGAAAGTAATTGAGTTCAAACACCACATTGCCATCTCTATTTAAAACCATCGAACCGCCATCGAAAATCAAGTCGGTTTGTGCACCCACTTGATTCACATAAAAAACGGGAATTTTATATTTCGAGGAGGTTTTATGCAGCACCTTTTTTCTTGCTTCGACATGTTTGGTTGAAAATGGAGATGCGGCAATATTGATTATGAAATCTGGATTTTGCTTGAAAAGCACTTCCAATGGTCGTCGAAAATAGAGCTTATCTTCTTCAACATCCCACAAATCTTCGCAGATAGTGAGAGCTATTTTTTTTCCTTGAAAATCGATGCAATTGAACTCGTTGTTCGATTCAAAATAACGGTATTCATCAAATACATCGTAATTGGGAAGGAGTGTTTTGTGAACGACTTGTTTAATTTTCCCCGCCTCTAAAAAAAATGCGGAGTTGAATAGGTTCTTGCCTTCTAGCGAAATGTTACGTGATGGAGCTCCTACAATAGCTGCAATTCCAACACAATTTTCTGCAACCTGCAATACGGCTTTTTCGCAGGAATCAATAAAGGCATCGTATTCGAGCAAATCGAGTGGAGGATACCCACAAATGCATAGTTCTGGGAAAATGATTAGTTGAGCGCCGTCGCGCTTTGCACGTTCAATATTTTGAATGATTGAATACACATTCGAAGAAATATTTCCGATGTGCGTGTTGATTTGAGCGAGGGCAATTTTCATAAAAAAGCCGAATCGTTTTGAAGGATTCGGCTACAAAGATAGAATCTAAAAGAGATTAGAATAATATTCCAATGTTGAGTTGCATGTAATTGGTAATGGCAATTTCTTTTACGGAGTTGAATTGGTCGGTTGCAGGGGAGTTCTCTTGTTTTTGTAAAATATTTGTAAGCCCATTGTTAAACACGATACTTCCAACAAGAGCGGTTTTCCCAGAAATTGAATACTCTACTCCCGCGCCAACGAGCATTGACCCTCGAAATCCTTTCACATAAGTATTCGATTCATCATTGGAAAAGGTTGTTGTATTTGCAGCAGGACTTGTGTATGTTCTCGAGAACTCTGTTGATGCAGAATAACGAAAACCCGCCCCCAGTCCAAAGAGTCCGAAGTAACGTAAGTAACCAATTTCCTTGGTGCGGAATTTTAACATTACCGGAACTTCGATGAATCTTGTTGAATATTTTTGATTCCAGTTCACAATACTTTCGCCACCAATTGAATCTTTCATGTTTCCTTCTAATCGGAAGGATGTATAATTGATGTCAACACCAGTTGAAATCAAAAATGTTTCGTTGAGTTGAATCTCTGCCATTGGACCCCAAACAAAGCCCATTCTACCACCACCTCCTTCTGCCGTGAAATTGCTAATTCCTCCAATCGAGAAATCGGGTTTCATCCAGCAAAACATAGGAGCGGCTTTCATTCCAAAACGGAAGCCCTTTTGAGCAAATGAGAAATTGGCACCTAAAATTACGATTAACAAAACAAGAGAGAGTCTTTTCATTTTAATTTGAGTTGAATGATAATAGCATAATTCGCTAAAACGAGGATTGATTTATTAAATTTGCCGAAGTGCTTCAAAGATAAGCCGAATCAATAACATGAACAGAAGTCTAATTTGCATTTGGATTGTTTTTTCAACAGCGTTTTTTTCTTGCGGAGAACAAGCCGAGAAACCAAAAAATCCCCTTCGCGTAAGCGAATCCTCAGATTCTATTAAAGAAGTACCGGTGCGTTTTCAACGATTTGAACAAGACCTTTTCAAATTCACAAAAGAAAACTTCGGCCAAGACACTTTAACTTGTTATAAAAAATACGGCACATTTCTAGACCTTTTCACTTCACAAATAATTCGGGTGGGAAATAAGAAATCGCCCATGTTTAGAGAGGGAATATTGGGATTTATTAATGATCCCGATATTAAATCTGTTAAAGCAGAAGTCGATAAAAAATTTGCCAATACCGATACCATTCAATCGGAACTAACATCTGGATTTAATTTATACCACAAGGCATTCCCAGATAGTTTAATTCCAAACATTTCCACCATGATTTCTGGTTTCAATTATAACATTGTTATTGCAGATTCAAGTCTTTCCATTGGGCTAGATATGTATCTTGGGAAACAGTGTAAATTCTATGAGCTGCTCTCTTTTCCAAAATACAAAGTAGCAAAAATGACTCGTGAGTTTATTGTTCCAGATGCGCTTCGTTCTTGGATGATTAGTAGTTTCGAAATGAAAGTAAAGAACGATGAGTTAGTGGAACACATGATTTACCAAGGCAAGATGATTTATTCTACTCAGCAGTTTTTGCCCAATAAATCGGAGGCCAGTCTTTTGTCTTTCACCGAGAGCGAGCTTGAATGGTGCTCAAACAACGAAGAAAAAATATGGAGTCATTTTATTGACAAGAAACTTTTCTTCTCCAAAGACTTTAATAATCAGCTTGTTTACATTAATGACGGACCATTTACCAAGGGCTTTCCACCCGAAGCACCTGCAAGAATTGGTGTGTGGTTGGGATTTCAACTTGTAAAAAGCTATATGAATAAATTCAAAGACGTTACTTTGCCGGAAATAATGCTAGAGCAAGACGCACATAAAATTTTCAATTCTTCAGGATATAAACCAGGTAAGGTATGAGCAACATAAAAACATCCGATATAATTCTTCGTGTTTCATTAGATGAAAATAAAGTTCCCGAAAAAATTCATTGGGACGCAACAGATAACAATGTTGTTGGAAAGGAGGCTACTGCAATGATGCTTTCGGTTTGGGATCCTAAAGAAGACAATACACTTCGAGTTGATTTATGGACAAAAGACATGGTGGTTGATGATATGAAGAAATTCATTCATCAAAGTATTTTACTCATGGCCGACACATTACAACGCTCAACCGGCGAAATTGCAATGGCTGAAACCATGCGCGATTTTGGTGCATATTATGCCGAAAAACTAGGAATAATATCACCATCCGAAAATTGATGCGCGCCCTCTTGCTCTTATTATTTTGTATCACAGGAATCTCTGCCTATTCGCAGAGCCTTTGCAGAATCTATGGAGCAGATGTTTACACAGCAAACGGACTTGATGTTTATATTGGTGGTTCCATTATAAACGACAGCGCCTCGAATTTCGAAAACCAAGGAAATATTCATGTTGTTGGAGATTTCCTCAATAATGGGCAATTCAATCACCATGGACAATTTTCTTTAAGTGGAAATTGGATAAATAATGCAGAATTTATCGCTCAGCCCAACTCGGATGTTTTTTTGGATGGTGCAAATCAATCCATTAAAGGAATTTCTCAAACCAGCTTTGGTCGTTTGCAACTCAATGGATCTGGCGATAAAACCCTTGAGCAACATACTCAAACGGAGTCCCTTTTTCTCTTCGATCGTATGCTTTTAACAGATTCGTTTCGGATGAAAGTGAATTCAACGCAAGCGTCTGCAATTCAGCGAACAATCGGCTATGTGAAATCAGAACGCTACGGAAAATTAGAACGTTCGGTTGTTACTGGGCAAACCTATCTTTTTCCTGTCGGAAGAGCTGCAAACTACCAACCTGTTGAAATTACACCTGCAGCAAACTCAACAAGTATAGGTGTTCGATTGGCTGATGTGGATGCTAGTTTGGAAGACTTACCTCGAACACAAGTCGACACGAGTATTTGCAGAAGTAATGCAGATTATTATCATCTAATTTCAGGTAATATTCCTTTGGGTAGTCAGATTCGTTTTGAGGTTGATTCATTTACCGCATCAGAATTTCCTTCGATGGCAAATAGAGATGTTAATCAAAATTTCGGTTGGAATCACATCGTATCTCAGACACCGAATTTTAATGGAACGTTTGCTACCATTGCATTTAATACACAATCATTAAGCACCGACCAAGCTTTTTTAATGGTGCGAAGTCGTCCTTTACGCCCAATAATACTAGGAGATACGGCTTTTTGTCAACTAAGTGAGAACGCCGAATTTTATGTAAGTTCATCTCAAGGCCTTCAAACAAACTGGCAATTGGCCTCAGGAGAATTGGTTCAACAAACGGATTCTTCGTTAACTGTAAATTGGGGAAACCAACAAAGCGGGCTCATTTCGGCAGTTCAAACCGACAATGCGGGATGCTCTTCGTTTACATCTGAGTTCTCCGTTACACTTTGGCCACTGCCACAGGCATCGTATGTTACTGATTCGCCAGTTTTCCCATTCGAAGACCAACCCTTCTCTTTTACAAACACCAGTTCGGGTTCTATTGATCAGGTTTGGAGCATTACCAATGTATCCGATCTTACAGATTCGCTTATTACTGTCCGATTTAAAAATCCCGGAATTTATAACGTCCTATTAACCGTTAACAATGAGTTTGGATGCATTGACACAGCAAGAGGACTTGTTGAAGTTATTGAAGGCATGGAATTCCCCAACTCATTTTCGCCCAATGGAGATGGTGTAAACGATGAGTTGGTATTGATGAATAGCGGAATTAAAGAATTCAGCTTACATGTTTACGATCGTTGGGGCAATCCTGTATTTGAAAGCAATGCATCTAAATTAAGTTGGGATGGAAGAACGAGTTCGGGCGCACTAGTAAACCCAGGCACTTATTTTTTAGTGCTTAATGCCGCTTCGATGATGAAAAACTACGAGAAACGATTTTCGGTTTCGGTCTTCTATTAATATCCCTCAAACAGTTTATTGGTTTTCTCAATAAATCCCAATACATCATCCCTACCCAAAGATGTTTCGGAAGATGTTACATAGTAGGGAGGAAATTCTTCCCATTCTTCCAATAATATACGCTTATACCTAGCCAAGCTCGATTGCAACTGATTATTAGAAAGCTTATCGCTTTTGGTAAAGGTGATAACGAAGGGAATGCCATTGCTTCCCAACCAACGAAAGAATTTCAAATCGATTTCTTGGGGCTCCAATCGAATGTCGATTAGCACAAACAAGTTCATTAAGTTGCTGCGATTGGAAATGTAGTCGGTGATGATAACACTTAAAACTTCCTTTTGCTCCTTGCTTGCTCTGGCGTAACCGTAACCCGGTAAATCGACCAAGAACCAATTTTTATTAATCAAGAAGTGATTTATCAATAAGGTCTTACCAGGCCTTCCAGATGTTTTTGCAAGTTTAGCGCGGCGCGTAATCATATTAATTAACGAGCTTTTTCCCACATTGGATCGCCCAATAAATGCGTATTCGGGTAAACGAGGAGCCGGACATTTGGCTACATCGCTATTACTTATTACAAATTCTGCAGTGCTAATTTCCATGTTGTAAATTCTTAATCTTCAATTTTCTTGTGTTTAACGCAATTTCAATTTCTGCAGGGGTATAAGGTGGAATAGCTGCAATTAATTTTTGAGTGTATGGCGAAGTTGGACTTTCAAAAACAGAACTGCCAATTTCTTCCACTTTACCTTGATGTAAAACGAGAATTCGATCAGCAAAATTCTTTAAAACGCGAAGATCGTGCGAAATAAACACACACGTGAATCCGATATCTGTTTTTAATTTTTGAATGAGGTTT
>CALQJV010000048.1 GCA_943330985.1 Chitinophaga pinensis | reverse complement strand
TCTGATTGGAGTAATTGAAAAATTACTCTGGACTTCTAATTTTTTAGGTTTGTTTTGGTATTTGCTTGTTGCAGTAATTATTCCTTTAATGCTCATTATAATTTGGATTACACGAGCCAATCAGAAGCTACATTATTCATTTGCATCTACCGTTTGCAAATTGCTCATTGTATCAGGAATAATTTCGATGTTCGTCTTTCGGTTTACTGTTTAATTATGCAATTACTAAAGAAACTTGCGGGTACCCAACTGATATTGGCTTCTGCTTCTCCTCGTCGCCAGCAGTTATTAAGCGATTTGGGTGTTCCATTCGAAATCATGAAATTGGATGTGGAAGAGCATTTTCCCGTGAAGCTTCAACGTGAGGCCATCCCATTGTTTCTATCCCGATTAAAAGCCGATGAAGCAAAAAAGAACATTCAAGAAAACCAGATTATAATCACTGCCGACACCATTGTTTGGTTGAATAATCAAGTCTTAAACAAGCCAAGCGATTTAACCGAAGCACGATGGATGCTCAATAAACTTTCTGGTAAAACACATGAAGTAATCACCGCTGTGAGTCTAACATCATCTAAGAAAAGTTTTTCATTTTATGTCATTACTGAAGTCACATTCAGACAATTGATGGAAGAAGAAATTCATTATTATACCGAAACATATCGTCCATTAGACAAAGCGGGCGCTTATGGTATTCAAGAATGGATTGGTTATGTTGGAGTTGAGAAAATTAATGGCTCATTTTTCAATGTAATGGGCTTACCTGTTAAAGAACTCTACGAGGAAATTCTAGCCTTCTGATTTGCTGTGCAATTGCTATATTGCACTCATTATTTGTTTAACATGAAAAAAAATTTTACTGTTCTATTCCTTTTAATTGGTAGCGTAATTCAAGCTCAGGTTGGAAATTCATCGTGTGCCAACGCCATTCAAATTTGCCTTACTCAACCCGTTACCTATCCTGCCGCTATAAATGCTGGGGCGGCTCAAGTTGGCCCCGATTACGGATGCTTAGGCTCAGTAAATAATCCCGCTTGGTTTCTTTTTAGAATTGGTGCACCCGGTACTCATGTCATTTCGGAAACAAATTCCAATGCGCGCGATTTAGATTACATCCTTTTTGGTCCGTTTACGAATCCGACAGGAAATTGCAACTCGCTTGATTCGATTCATACTGCAGCATGCAGTTATGCAGGAGGAGCAACCGAAACAATCAATTTCTCATCCACAACAAGTGGAGATTATTACTTACTTTTAATTACCAATTATTCGAATCTTGAAACCAATGTAACTTTTGCTCAGACTTCAGGCACAGGCAATTACGACTGTGAATTTGAAGCGGTTTGTGCCATTAGTTTAGTTACTGCAAATCCAAGTACCTGCGATACATTAACCAATAATTATCAAGTAACAGGAAGTGTTTTTACCTTCAATCCACCGCCAACAGGAACATTAACAGTAAGTAATGGAACATTTACTCAAATCATCAATGCTCCATTTGCCAATTCAAGCAATTACACATTAAGTGGTTTACCTTCGAACGGAACAAACAATTCCATTACAGCGGTTTTTAGTGCTTCATCAACATGCACAGGTTCGGCTTCATTCAGCGCTCCTGCAGGATGTATTCCATGCGATGTTTCAATTCAAAGCAATTCACCGGTGTGTGAAGGCGGTAACTTACAATTTACGACTACATATACAGGAGCAGGAACAACTCAATATCAATGGTCGGGGCCAGGATTCTTCAACTCAGTTTCGATGAATCCAGTAATTAATAACATTTCCTCTCAACAAGCAGGAACATACACCGTTTTGGTAACAGGGCAAGGCTGTGTTGCTGAGCGTGATGTCATTGTAAATGTAACACCCTCTCAAACTCCAACAGTGATTCAGGTTGGTAATAATTTGTGTGAAGGCGAAATTCTATTCTTAAGTGCATTAGAGGTTGTGGGTGGAACGTATTCGTGGACAGGTCCAAACGGCTTTACAGCTTCTGGAAGAAATGCCCAACTCGACAACACTACTCCACTAAGTTCAGGTAATTATATATTGGGATTAAGTGTAAATGGTTGCCCAAATCGATACGATACCTTGGCTGCTTCAATTTCCCCAAGTCCAATTATCCAGATTCATGGTGAAACTACTCAATATACTTCATCGACAGGAGTTCTATATTTAACAGGCGCTCCGGGATATACTTACTTCTGGAACTTTACCGGAAATTCATCTTTATTAGCTAGCAGTGTTTACACGAGCGATCGAGATTCATTGATTGCATTTTGGGGGAACAATGAAGGAGTAATTAATGCGGAAGTTTTAGCAATCGATGCCAATGGATGTCAGGGAAATCCGGTTACACTTTCAATACAAATTTTGAATCCTCTTGGAGTTGCGAGTATTTCAGACAAAAACGGAATTCAATTATTTCCAAATCCAGCAAATGAGTATATCCAGTTAAAGAACAATACATCGACGAACCAAACAATTCATTTTTTAGATGCCCGTGGACTGCTTATTCGCAGCATTCAAATTGCAGCAAGAGAATCGAACCAATTGCAGGTTCGTGAATTGTCGGAGGGGCTTTATTTTGTTCAAACGCCAATGCAACATTTTCCTGTTGTTGTTTCGCATTAATTTTTATTCAATGCAATTGTCTATGAATTAGGCTCAATCATTTTATAAAATTGATTTAATCAAATAAAAAACTTCAATCAGAAAAACACATTTTTAAGATTGATTTTACCTATTTTTGCCTGCTATTTTAACACGATGAAACATATCATTATTCCAATTTATACAGCAGTTCTCTTAGCAACTGGCTTGAGTTCATGCGACCAGAAAACAGATGGTAAAGTAACATCCGACATGGTGAATAATTCGGCTACAGCATCAGGCGAAGAGAACATTCCCATTTCGGCGATTAAATTCGATCAGGACACGTTTAATTTCGGTACAGTAATGGAAGGTGAGCGCGTATCGCATGCATTTACGTTTACCAATACAGGAAAAAATGCTTTGGTAATTTCGAAAGCCATTGGAAGCTGCGGATGTACTGTTCCTGAATGGCCCAAAGAACCCATTGCCCCGGGTGCAAAAGGTAAAATTGACGTAGTATTTAACAGCGAACGACGAGTTGGGAAAGCAAATAAAGATGTAACTGTATATGCCAATACAGAACCGGCTACATCCAAAGTAACATTGAAAGGATTTGTAAAAGCAGATCCTTCGGAAGAATAATACATAATAATTCTAAAAATATGAATAATGCAATTCTCCTCATGGGAGCTCAAGGACAAGGTGGATTAGGTGGAATGTTACCACTGATATTAATGATTCCGGTGTTTTATTTCTTTTTTATTCGTCCTCAAATGAAAAAGGCAAAAGAAGCGAAAGCGTTCCGCGAAGGATTGAAAAAAGGAGATACCGTTATTACCATTGGAGGAATTCACGGTAAGATTTTAGAAATCAACGAAACAACATTTATTTTGGAAGCAGAAAGTGGTGCCAAATTTCGTGTGGAGAAATCGGCTGTTTCTAATAGTCCTCAAGATCAGCTTGTAGCTGGCGCAAAATAAATTTTATGGCCCGGAGCAAAACTTCTTCGGTGCTTCGTACTTCGCTCAGTCGCCGTAA
Source organism: Chitinophaga pinensis (assembly GCA_943330985.1). The sequence goes on along the minus strand of CALQJV010000048.1, from coordinate 3,827 downwards.
AGTAACTGTTTTTGCTATTTGCTTGATGCTTGCATCCCTATTTTGGGTTCTGCTTGCCTTTAACGAAAACTATTCTACCAAAATACGCGCTTCCGTTTCGTATATCAATATGCCTGAAAATAGGATGTTGATTGAGAAATTACCACAAACTGCCGAAATGTTTGTGAATGGCAGCGGTTACGATTTGATAACATATATCATACGCCCAAATCTGGCCAACATTATCATTGATGGACGTTACATTGGTGTGAAAGCTTCTTCTAAAACAGGACAGGCTTTTGTAACAACGACCTCGAGCATTGACTTTTTCAATAGAGAACATTTTGACATCAAAGCGCTCAACATTCTTCCCGATACTATTTTCTTTTCATTCTTCGAACGCGGTCTAAAAAAAATACCGGTTCATCTCAATCGCTATTTAACTTTTGAAAGACAATTTAGCTTAAGCGATAGTATATCCATTAATCCCGACAGCATCTTAATTTCAGGTCCATTTGCCACCCTCGATTCTATTAAACGCATAGAAACAGAACCACTAATTTTGAATGGACTCAATAAATCGGGAGATTATTCTGTGAAAATTAAAAAGACGAGTAAGCTTATAACCTATGCACCGATGGAAGTTGGTGTTCACCTTGAAATTGATAAGTTTACAGAAGCCGAATTAGAAGTTCCCATAGCTATCGATCATTTAACCATTGGCGATAGTGTGGAAATTTTTCCCAAACAGGCAAAAATCACCTATTTGGTTTCGCTTCGCAATTACAATAAAGTAAACCCGAATTTATTTCGAATTTCGGCGGATGCATTTGATATTCGTAATTCTAAAAATGCCAATCTTCGTTTGAATATTAAGCAATTTCCACCGTACGTTCAGGGTATTCGCATAGAACCCGAAACGGTAGAATTTATCATTCGAAAAAATAAGTAGATTATTTTTTTTAACGCGATTCTAATTGAATTGAACCTTTCTAGATAGTATAATTAGTAAATTCAACCATGAAATTTATCGGACTTACAGGTGGAATTGGCAGCGGCAAGTCAACAGTAGCGCGTATTTTTACTATGTTGAATATTCCTGTTTATAATTCAGATGAAGCCGGTCGAAAAATAACAAACGAAGACCCCTTAGTAAAACGTTCAATTAAAAATCTGTTTGGGGCTGAATTGTTCGATCATAACGATAATTTAAATAGAGAAAAACTCTCGGCCATCGTATTCAGTGATTCAACAGCATTAGCAAAGTTAAATGCAATCATTCATCCGGCTGTAGCACAAGATTTTAAGATGTGGTGCGCTAATCAATCGAGCCCTTATGTTATAAAAGAAACCGCTATTCTATTTGAACACGGATTAGATAAACATCTAGATGGTGTTATTGTAGTAGAAGCTCCCGATGAATTAAGGATTAAACGTGTTATGCATCGAAATGGAATAACGGAAGAAGCTGTTCGAAACAGAATTCAACAACAATTGCCACAAGACGAATTGATTTCCCGAGCCGATTGGGTTATTCATAACAATGAAGAGCAACTACTCATTCCTCAGGTTTTAGCTGTTTACAGCCGCATTACTGCTTGAATTACAAGAAACTGATTGGGTTCTTGAAACTAATAATTGAATACAATGCACATATTATCCTCTCAACAAATACGCAATGCCGATTTATTCACCATAGAATCGCGCAAATTGACGTCAACTGAACTAATGGAGCATGCTGCTAACATGTGCTTCGAATGGATCATTAAACACCTGAGCTCTAAGGCACATTTTGCGGTGCTTTGTGGACCCGGAAATAATGGCGGCGATGGTTGGGTAATCGCTCGTTTACTTTTAAACGCAGGGAAAAAAGTACAAGTTTTTGCATTGGATGTTTCGGAATTAAGTCATGACAATGTTTTAAACAAAGAGCGATTTCTTTCAACTGGAGGGGAATTTAGCATCCTCCAAGAAAATTCCGCAGGACAAATGCACGATGCAACTGTAGTTATTGATGCATTATTTGGAAGCGGGTTAAACAGGCCAGTTGACAAAGAACTTGCGCATTTATTTCGCAGCATCAACCATTTAAAAGCAATACGTATTTCGATTGATGCTCCCAGCGGATTTTATACGGATATCCCCATGCCCGAAAAAGCGGAGGCCATATATGCACACCATACTTTATGTTTTCATTCACCGCGACTCCAATATCTCTTTACTGAATCGCAACGCTATGTTGGTGAATGGCATGTTCTGAATATTGGATTAATGGAGCCCGAAACAGCCGAATTTGTGGATGATTCCTTTTCCAATTTCCATTACACAGTATTGCCCGACTTGAAAGAAGTTCTTTTGAAACCAAATCAATTTGCTCACAAAGGAAACAATGGTCATGCACTTATAATAGGCGGCTCCCATGGAAAAACGGGAGCTGTAGTATTGGCAACCAAAGCATGTATTCGAAGTGGAGTTGGATTGTGTAGCAGTTATATTCCTGCCGAATCGTATAGTATTTTACAAAGCAGTGTTCCTGAAGCCATGGTATTCACATCTGAAGAAATGGGACACCTAAGCGGAAGTTTCAACCCTGAACCTTTTGGTGCAATTGGATTTGGCCCTGGAACCGGAATGCATGATGATACCGTTCGTTTGTTTAAAAATCTCCTCCAAAACACCTCCGATTCTTTGGTGATTGATGCCGATGGATTGATTATTTTGGCAGAAAATAAAACTTGGCTTTCGTTTATTCCCAATAATTCCATACTAACTCCGCATCCTGGCGAACTCGATAGACTCACTCAGAAAGCCAATTCTGGATTTGAACGTCTTGAAAATGCTCGGGAATTAAGTCGTAAATCGGGAGCAATTGTGGTTTTAAAAGGGGCTTTTACAGCTATTTGTAGTCCTTCGGGCGAAGTACATTTTAATAGTACCGGAAATGCAGGAATGGCCAAAGGAGGAAGTGGAGATATTCTAACAGGGCTTCTTACAGGCTTGCTAGCGCGAGGTATTCCGGCACTTCATGCCGCTCGAATGGGCGTATTTATTCATGGACTTGCTGGTGATATTGCCTGCCAAAATAGAGGAGTCATTGCGATGCATGCTGGCGACATGCTCGATTCTCTTTCCGATGCTTGGTTGAGTGTTTATAGCGATTTAGAAAATTAATCAATGGGTTTGATTCCAGTTGAATTTAATCTGCGATTTTTGCAGGAAGATTATGTATAAATTGTACGAATGATGTATCGGTGTTTCGTTTGGGTTTTTCTATTAAGTGGGATTTTTTCACAGTCAAACATTTTTGCCCAAGAACAAGATTACGAATCGTTGAGTTCGGAAATTGAATCCAGTTTTCATTTTCAAACGGGCGATGTCGTGCTTAAAAAAGACTTTGCTCATTGTCAATTACCTCCGAATTATCAATTTCTCGATTCAATTCAAACACGCGAAATGCTGATTAATTTTTGGGCTGAATCTGAAAATAGCGCGCATCATTTGGGACTTATTTCCAATAAAACAACCTCGGTTTTTGAACCCAAAGCATTGGTATTTACAGTCGATTATATTGCCGATGGACACGTTTCCGAAAACAAACAAAGTAACTTAAATGAACCATCATTGTTCGATCATCTAAAACGTTCGATAGACAGTAGCAATATCAATCGGAAACAGGCTGGATTGGAATTCATTCAGATTAGCAATTGGGCGATGTCGCCAATTTACAACGCTGAAAAACATGCACTTTATTGGATAGAAGAAATAGAAATTGGTGACAGCCGCGAAAAAAGACTAAGTGCAAACGCGTGTATCTTAGGACGTGCCGGTTATATCCGATTATCATCGAT
>CALQJV010000047.1 GCA_943330985.1 Chitinophaga pinensis | reverse complement strand
GTGTTCATGTTGAACCTTGGCTCACTCTTATAGGACTCAATGAAATTTTCCTCCATCAATCACGCTAAATCAATCCTCGTTTTATTCATTCTTTTCGCTTCATCCATTATTCATGGACAAACATTAAGTCAATCGCCTTATGGTAGGTTTGCCTTAGGCGACAATATTGAAAGCACTTCAGCTTTTATTCAAGGTTTAGGTGGCGTAACACAAGCAATTGCAGATTCTAATGCATTGAATTTATCGCAGCCAGCAGCTTTGGGTTCTTTAGAAGGAGGCGCAACCATTTTTGAAGGAGGGATTTCGGCTTCCTCTATTAAATATTCGGGTTTGTCTACAACTCAACAAGGCCGTTCAGCGGGTATTGGATATTTTGGCTTGGCATTTCCCATTAAACGAAATCGATGGAACGTGTCGCTTAGTTTAACTCCTATTTCGAATGCTGGGTTTACTTTGCGCGACAGCATTACCGATGCAGAAGCGGGAATTATCAATTTAAAATATACAGGCAATGGTGGATTTACTGCTTTTACACTTGGAAATGGTTTCCATATTGGGAAGAACTTAAATATTGGTGTTCAACTCCGTTACCTCTTCGGGAAAACCAATTATAGTTCGAAAGTGATATTTAATTCAGATACCATCAATCAACGAAATTCATTAATTACAAATTCGAACAGTATTGGTGACTTCGACATGCAAGCTGGGGTTCAATATCAGATCAGATTCCCGAAAATGAAGCATCATACCAAAATAAAGAACGATTCTTTGGTGACTAAATTCCAATCCAAACGAAACTTCAATACCGATTCCATGCACCTCATTATTGGTGGAACGTTTCGTCCTTTAATGAATATAAATGCAACATCTACCTATCTAGCACAATCGTTTTTTGGGGATTTGCCCGGTACCAACTATACCGACACAGTTAGTTTAAACGAAAGTTCGGGGAGCATTATAATGCCGATGCAATTTGGAGGAGGACTAACCCTAAAAAGAAGCAGTAATAAGTGGCTAGTTACAGCCGATTACATATACACTGATTGGAATGGCTTTAAGATTTTTGGTAGGCAAGATTCTGTTCGATCTTCATATCGCTTAGGATTGGGGATTCAATTAAATCCAATTGCATCATCCAGAAATAGTGCTGGACGCGTGCCGTATTGGAAAAAAATCCGCTATCGTGCCGGCGGATATTATTCCGACGGTTATTTAAGATTGAATGGAAAAGCAGTTCCTGAATATGGGTTTAGTTTAGGATTTGGCTTGCCTGTGGTTTTGAGAACATACAATACACGTTCTTCAACAAGTCTCTTAAATTTTGCCATAACCATTGGACAACGAGGAGTTACTGGCTTAAATAATTTAAACGAGCAATTTGTGAAAGGCACATTGTCTTTCTCCTTAAATGATCGTTGGTTTAGAAAATTCCAATATGATTAATCACCTTATATATCTGTTTTTTAGTTTGCTGTTGATTTCTTCCTGCGGCAACGATATGGAAGAGGTAAAGCGATTGGGTTCGGATGTGCGCGTTCCAATTTCATCGACACGAAATGTGGAAATGATTTATTCCGATTCATCTCGATTGCGTGCTAAAGTGAATGCTCCTCAACGCGATACATATCTTGGAAGCGATGGGTATGTTGAGTTTATGAAAGGATTGAAAATCGAGTTTTACGATACGAAATCGGTGCTGGAATCGAAAATGAATGCCAACTATGGTATTAGTTATACCAAAACAGAAATCATGGAAGCTAAGGGAAATGTTGTTTTGGAAAGTGTAAAAGGCGATAAACTCGAAACCGAGCATTTAATATGGGATCAGAAAGCGGATCGTATTTATTCGAATGTTTTTAGCCGTATTACATCACCCGAACGGGTTATTTACGGAGATGGATTTGAATCGAATCAGGATTTTTCGAAATATCGAATATTGAAAGTGAAAGGAATTATAAGCTTAAACGAATAAAAAAAGCAATCATGGATCAAAGACGTATTTTTAAAATAATGGAGATTGTGTGGCTAGGTATCGCAATATTATCTGCATTGTCTGCAGTATGGAGTTTCAGTAAAGGCGATGTTGACGCAGGGAAATATCCATTGTTTGTGACATTCTGTGCAGCATTATTATTTTCACTCCGACGTTATCAAAGAAAGCGATTGGAAAAATCAATGAACGATTCTAATGAACAAAAAAAATAAAACCTTTCGATTGAAAATTCTGTATTAGGATTTTTTTGATTTAGTCGTATATTCGCAACCCTAAAAAAACTAAAGTTTTCGCACATTCACAATGGCAGTTCTTGAACGCATCCGCTCTAAAGCCGGCACTATCGTAGTTATAGTTATCGGACTTGCACTTTTCTCTTTTGTAATGCAAGATTTATTTTCCTCTGGGAATTCAATCTTTAACAGCAGAGATACCGATATAGGTGAAATTAATGGTGAAACAGTAAAAGGTGAGGAATTTCAACGCCGACTTTCTGTTGCCGAAGAAAACTACAAAAGAAACCAAGGCGTTTCGGGTGTTGATGATAATACTCGTCAACAACTAATCAATCAAATCTGGAATGAATATTTAGATGAATTCCTTTTTGATGGACAAATGTCTGATGCCGGTGTTGCAGTTTCTGACGATGAATTATTTGATATGATTCAAGGAGATAACATCAACCCACAAGTAACTCAAATTCCTTTATTTCAAGATAGTATCACCAAGCAGTTTGATCGTAATCGCGTGATTAAGTTTTTGAAAACACAATTGAGCGAGGAAAATGACCCGGACGGGAAATACCGTCAATCTTGGGCTGAATTTGAAAAGTCATTAGCTAAACAGCGCGTAAAGTCAAAATACAATACGCTTATTCGCAAAGCTGTTTATGTTACTACTGCTCATGCTAAATTCGATTTCGCTAGTAAAAATACATCTGCATCAGTTCGTGTTGTAGCAAAGAAATTCGATACTGTTGCCGATTCAACCATTGCGGTTACCGACGAAGACATGAAGAAATATTACGATGCTCATAATTTCGAGTTCGAACAAAAAGATGAAACACGTAAAGTTGAGTATGTTGTATTTCAAGTTAATCCATCTCCTCAAGATCGTGAAGAATTGAATAAAAATATCGCTTTATTGAAATCGGAATTTCAATCAACAACAGACGATAGCGCATTTGTCAATGCAAATTCAACTGAAAGCATTCGTGTAGAAACGGTAAAACGTGGAAAACTAGGTCCTCAAATTGATTCCGCCGTTTTTAGTGGAATAGCTGGTACTGTTTATGGTCCATTTAACGATGGCGATATGCTGAAATTACTGAAGTTGAAAGGATTTAAAGCAACTTCCGATTCTGTTAAAGCGCGTCATATTCTTATTTCAACTCAAAACGGAATGACTGCAGCAGTTGCATTGGCAAAAGCAGATTCATTGAAAAACGCAATCAAAGCAGGTTCTGATTTCTCTCTTCTAGCCATTCAATTTTCAGAAGATCCAGGATCTAAAGTTAAAGGTGGTGACTTAGGTTGGTTTACCGAAGGAATGATGGTTCCTGAATTTAATGATGCATGCTTTAAAGGAAATGTTGGAGATTTAGTAACTGTTAGTACACAATTTGGTGCTCATTTAATTAACATCACTGAGAAAACAAAAACCAGTAACAAGGCAGAAGTTATTTACTTAAGTAAGAAAGTTGAACCAAGCACTAAAACAGTGGATGAGTTCTATGCGAAAGCAAACGATTTTGCGGTAAGCGCTGTTGACTTCGATGCGTTTAAAAAAATAGCAGACGAAAAAGGAATTTATATCGTGAGTAAAGAAGGTTTGTTACCAAACGATCGTCAGGTAAACGATTTAACTAATTCACGCGAAATGGTTCAGTGGGCATACAACCAAGATCGTAAATTGAAAGAAGTATCTAAAGTTTTCGATTTCGATGGAAATTACGTTGTTGCTTCATTAACTGGTATAAAAGATAAAGGCATTCCTACTTTCGATCAATTAAAAGATGTTCTGAAACCATTAGCTATTCGTGAGAAAAAAGGTGAGATGTTTAGCAAACAATTTACTGATGCAATGGCAGGTATTGCTAACATCGATCAATTGGGTGCTAAAATGAATTTGCCAGCCGACACCAATGCATCCATTTCTTTTTCATCATATTCAATTCCGAATTACGGATATGAACCCAAAGTTATTGGTCGTGCTTTTGGAAGCTCTTTAAATAAATTGTCAAAGCCAATTGTAGGTATCAATGGAGTATTTGTAATACAAGTGAGTACTATTACTCCGGGTGTTGCTCCTAAAGAATGGAAAGATGCGAAAAATCAAGTAGTACAAACACTTGCCGGTCGCGTTGATAGTGGAGTTTACACTGCCATACTTAAGAAAGGTAATGTTGATGACAAACGCTATCGTTTCTTTTAATTGAAATAATTGCTTATTAAACGCGCTTTTCTTTTATAGTTAAGCGCGTTTTTTCTTTGATACTAATCCCAATTAATACCTACGGATTTATCTTTTATAAAAGGAACTAAATTTCTGATGATAAATAAGCTTTGCTTAAATAGAACTGAGCTATAAAATAACAATAATGTCAATTGTAAGGCATTGAAAATTGCTTACCTATTAGGACCAATCATTTTATTTAGAAAACCTTACGGAATTCTAAATAAAATGGCAGAAATTAATTCAGCACTATTTTGATTAAACTTTTGCCGTGGCCAGCAAGCAAAAGGGTTTGCTTATTCATTGCCAACGCTTCATAAAATGCTGATGAATTCGGGGTTTGATAAATTTTTAAATTCGTATCATGCGATAATTCTAACAAAGAACCTTGCTGAGTAAAGCCATACATTTTCGAATTTAACTTTATAACATTGCAAATAATACCGGCTTTTTCAATCGTTCTATACGAATTACGATCATCTTCAAATCCCCAAATACCATTTTTATGGTATTGAATAGATCTACATCCGCTATAAACCAATCGTCCGTCAAAACTATTCAACGCATGAATCAGCCCTTTTACTGTGAGTCCTTTGCTAATTGAGCTGGATTTTGCATCCGTAAAATGATAAATAGTAGAACGTGTTCCATTAAACATGGCTGCCGCAAATCCTTTATCACCTTCTTGACTAAGCGCCCAAACAAATTTTCGGGTGTTCTTCCAAAGGACTTCGGGTTCTTTCGATAAAGATGTATCTATACTAGCCACAAAACCCATTGGTATTCGCCTTTTTCCCCTACCAATTCCACTACTTCCGCCACAAACAATTAATTTGCCAGCATTGTTATACGTTAAATCATAAAAGCAGCGATTCTTGAAATCGGGAAATTCCGTTTTGCTTAAATTTTCAGTAATTAGATTGAATTTATAAATTGTTCCGTGATCGGCTGCGATGTATAAAAAATGACCAATACGAAAGAATTTGAGGATGTTTGAACCCGTATTCGGATATGAAATAGATTGTATTGTACCATCTGTTTTCATTCTTTTTAAAACGCCAAACTCTCCACCCAACCAAATATCACCTTCGGCCAATTGGTAAACATCGTAATAGCTGCTGTCGATATCACTGCCTACATTAATTTCTTCTATTATTTGAGCAGAACTATTTGCTACATTTAAAAGAAAAAGTAATAATATGAAACTAAATGTTAACCGGAATGAATTCACAAAGCAAATCTAATCAAATCTGTTGTCTTTATTCGTTAATCTTTATTTAATAATCTTGATATATAACTAACGATTCAAGCATCAATGCCGTGGTGTAAACATCCGATTTCCAATATAATGTATTGCGAATTACGGTTCCACCAGAAAAAAACACTCCGCCGTCCCAACATAATTGGTTATTCGTGAAAGATCCATGCTTAAATAAAAACCGAATCGCATGATCAATCTGACCCGCAAAACCAGATTCACGAGGGTCGCCAAATCGGAGCATCGCATTGAGTGCATAAGCAGTTGATTGAATAATATCATGCTGATTCACAATTTTGCGAGAAGAAAACGAACCATCAGGAAGTTGGGATTCTTTTAAATGTTGTTTAATGAAAGCTGCAGACTGATTGAGTTCCGAAATACCTTTTGCCCAAGCTCTTAAAGTTGCGTAATGAAGATGGTAACGATTCGGATAATAAATCCCAGCTCTGCTCCAATCATTGCGTTCTGTTTTCCGTTCAATGTACAACGCCGATTGTTTTATACCTGCTGCATTGAATTCGGTGTTTTCTCCAAATGCCGATAAGATATTCGCGTTAACAACCGCATCAACATCATTCGCTCCATAAGGAATGTATGCTTTAAAAGCATAGGGATACAACGTGCTTAAAGGGGTAAGGAAAAGCGCATTATTAATAAGTAGCCGAGGAATGTTCCATGATGGAAAGGGGGCTTCTAAAGCTCTCCAAGTTAGAAATGCACCACTCTCTCTCTTGTCGAAATGTATGATGTTGTAATAATGTTGCGAATAACGAGCTGTATCTCTCCATGCTCCTAAAATTGGCGATAATCTAATTGTGAAATCGTTTTTCTCTCCAAGTATTTTGCGCACTTTGCTATAATAAATGAATGCGGTATATCCTTGAGCACTGTCGTCGTTATCGTTTACAACATTGGCAGCTTTCCTTATGTATGGCGAATTTAACGGATAGCGTATGGGTCTTCGAACCAAATCACTCGTTTTGTTTTGATGAAACATGTAAAGCCGGCCTTTGGGTAATAATTTCGGCCAAAAGTTGAAGCCATCATCCTCATAAAAATCAGAGATTCGAATAATCGCCGCATCGAGCATCGGAGGAATTTCATTTAAGTCGGGGCGGATGATGTAAGCTGCTGCAAGTGAATTATGGATTGACGAAGTGGAAAAGCAATTGGAATCGTATGAATCGCTTTGTTTTCCAAGCATTGCAAATGTTGTTCGCATGGTCATAATGGATGGCCATTCGCCAGCATATTGATGTTCGGGAATTGTTTGGGTAATTTGTTGATCGACAATAAATCGCAAAGCAGACTGAATGCCTAACTCAATACTATCGGATGGGATGGATTGTGAAACAAGATTTCCAGAAATGAATCCAAATACTAAAGTGATTCTTCGGAAATTCATGTTTTTTAAAAAAAATATAAAATATAATATGTTAAAATTATCTAAGTATTTCGAATCGATAGGCATCGAGTCGTACAAATATAAATGTCAACACGGTAAACGACCAAAGGGAAGAACCACCATAACTGAAGAATGGCAAGGGTATTCCGACAACAGGAGCCAATCCGATAGTCATTCCAATATTAATTGCTAGGTGAATAAAAATGATACTCGCTAAGCCATAACCATAAATTCGCGAGAATGTACTTCGCTGCCTTTCGGCTAAATAAATTAACCTCAAAAGTAAAAATATGAATAAACCCAAAACAATTATACTGCCCAAAAACCCCCAGTCTTCGCCAACAGTACAGAAAATGAAATCGGTACTTTGCTCAGGAACGTAGTTG
>CALQJV010000046.1 GCA_943330985.1 Chitinophaga pinensis | reverse complement strand
GTAACAAACGATGGATTTATTGTAATGAATGGCACCTACGATTTTGTTGCACCTGGATTAAGTAGTTTTTTTCTAATGAAAACAACACTTCATTGCGATGCAAACATGAATGTTATAATTGGAATTGAAGAAAACGAGAAAGTTCTTTCAGACAACTTCATGGCATTTCCTAATCCAGGTTCTGGCAATTTCAATATTCGTTTGAATCTAAATCCCAAGCTGATTGAATTGGTCGATTTAACAGGAAAAAAAATCCCTCTTAGTACTAGCTACCATTCAGAAATTTTAAGTATTGATGCAGGTTCTATTGCACCAGGTATGTATGTTTTAAAAATACAGACAAGCCAAAATTCTCCAATAATGTATCAATCCATTATTATTAATCGATGAGTTTATTTTCATCTTTCAAATATCTTATCAAGCAAAGTTTATGGACCTTGCATATTGATATTACTCGCAATATGCAATACGACCGTTTTGCTTTTCGATTAATTAAATCGGTATTGAAAAACGAAAGTAACTGCATCGATATTGGATGTCACAAAGGAGAAATTCTCGATTGGATGATTCGTTTTGCACCTCAAGGGACTCATCATGCAGTGGAACCTATCCCCTATCTTTTCAAAACGCTAAAAGAAAAATATACGCAAAGCAACATCCATTTGCATGCGCTTGCTTTGAGCGATAATGCAGGAAAATTGAATTTCAATGTGGTGAAAAATGCTCCTGCTTACAGCGGAATTCGACAACGAAAATATGCCATCCAAAATCCGGATGTTGAAGTAATCGAAGTGAATGTGCAGCGTTTAGACGATTTAATTCCAGTGAATCAACCTGTCCGATTAATTAAAATTGATGTAGAAGGTGCCGAATTGGATGTGCTCAAAGGCGCAACACGTATTTTAAAAGAATGTCGTCCTTATGTTATGTTCGAATTTGGTTTGGGCTCTGCCGAATTTTACAATGCTTCACCCGAAGCCATGTTCGAATTGATGCTTGAGAATAACATGCATCTTTTTTCCTTAAAAGATTGGTTTACAAGTAGAAGAAACCTATCGAAAGTAGAATTTGCAAATCACTTCAATCAGAATTCGGAATACTACTTCCTGGCAGTTCCTGGAGAATTATAATTACAAGACATGCGAATCGGCAAATCGAGGGTTACTAAAGATGAATATATAAATATCAGTATTTAATATATCAAGCAAGTTTTGGGGTGACATAGATTTTCAACTTTCATCTTTTATTTGATTAAAGGAGGAAATCAAAATCAGATTTTTAAAACTCTCTGTATAAATCTTTCATAGAAATTTGCAATATGTTACCTGATTAGCGTACTTTTGTCATGTGATTGATAATCCTATTAGAAGCATATTTTACTTCAAAAACTATTATCTTGAATTCTTTGAAAATCTCAAACCAGAGGTAAAGAAAAAGTTCAACTGGACCTTACAATTGATTTCTTCGATCGAACGTGTTCCTAAAAAGTATTTTGAACATTTAACTGGTACGACAGGGATTTATGAAATCAGAGTGGAGGTAGGTTCTGATATTTATAGAGCTTTCAGCTTCTTTGACAAAGGGCAACTAGTTATATTAATAAATGGATTTCAAAAGAAAACTCAAAAAACACCAAAAAAGGAAATTGAATTAGCTAAAAAACTTAAAAAGCAATACTTCGATGAAAAAGGGAAATAATAATCTAACCTCATTTGCAGACCATTTGGATGCACAATATGGAAAAAAAGGCACAGAAACTAGAGATCAATACGAAGAAGGATTTGAAACATTCAAATTAGGTGCATTGATGCTGGAACTTCGAAAAGAACAAGGAATGACTCAAGGGCAATTGGCAGAAAAATGTGGAACCACAAAAACATATATTTCTCGAATTGAAAACAATGCAAGTGACATACGACTTTCTACTTTAATGAGAATATTTAGAGAAGGATTTGGTATGCATTTACGTTTAACTGTTGACATCTAAGTTCAATTAGAAACTTCCTTTTTCAGCGAATCATTAAAAATTATAGAATCGATTAAAGTAAAAGCCATTTTAAAAGAGACATATATTGATTAAAAACGAACGGAGCATTCAATGAATTAGAACACTCCGTTAGTTTATATCTTATTCACCGCTTGTGGCTTGAATATCGCCCGGCTGAAGTTGAAAGCTGTCTTCTTCTTCTTTGAATTTCATTACTTGCTCGAGTGCATTCGGAACAACATCGCTGCAAATAACAATGAATGATCCTTTTTTAGCATTCTTCAAAGCATAGTCAATAGCTTCCTTTTCGGTGGGAATCACTTTCACTTGCTTGGTCGAATCAATCGTTTTAATTCCTTCCAACATCAAATTAATGATTTCGTCCTCCGATCGTCCTCGTAAATTTTTGTCCTGACGGATAATAATCTGGTCGAACATCTGAGCGGCAACTTTTCCTAAGTCTACAATATCCTCATCGCGTCTATCGCCTACTCCTGCAATAATTCCCACTTTAGGTTTGGCTTCCACCTTTTCCAAGAAACGCGAAATGGCCATAAATCCTGCGGTATTATGCGCATAATCGACCATTACTTGGTAATTCTTAAACTGGAACATATTCATTCGCCCAGGAGTTTGTGTCGGCGATGGAATGAAGGTTTCCAAGGCCAAACGCATATCCTCAATTTTGAATCCTTGAATAAATCCGGCAAGAACAGCAGGGAGTATGTTGTAAATATTGAAAACTGCTTTCCCAGAAAACGTTAGGGGAATATTGATGACTTTATCGACACGAATTTTCCAATTTCCTTTGCAAATCGTAACATAACCATCTTCAACAATGGCTGCATAACCACCCGAATTGCAATGTTTTATAATGCGAGGATTGTTCGGATCCAAACTAAACAAAGCCAGTTTGCATTGAATCTCACTTCTCATTCCAAAAACATGATCATCGTCGGCATTTAAAATGGCATATCCACCAGGACGAACACTCGCAGGAACAACGCCTTTTACACGCGCCATGTCTTCAAGTGTATTGATGTCTTTCAAACCCAAATGATCGGCGGCGAGGTTGGTTACAATGGCCATATCGCAGGTATGAAAACCCAAACCGGCACGTAAAATTCCACCTCGAGCCGTTTCCAATACTGCAAAATCGACAGTTGGATCTTTCAATACAAATTCTGCACTCAATGGACCTGTACAATCGCCACTTTGCAACATACGATTCCGAATGTAAATTCCATCGGTTGTAGTAAATCCTACTTTGTAGCCCATTGTCTTTACAATGTGCGCAAGTAAGCGTGTTGTTGTTGTTTTTCCGTTAGTTCCTGTAACAGCAATAATGGGAATTCGGGCAGATGTTCCGGGAGGAAAAAGCATATCAATAACCGGTTCTGCAACATTGCGGGGAAGACCTTCGGTGGGCGCAATATGCATTCTAAAACCAGGTGCCGCATTCACTTCCAAAATTGCACCTCCGTTTTCGTTAATCGGACTTGTTAGGTCGGGCGCCATGATGTCGATACCACAAATGTCCAATCCAACAATTTTCGCAATGCGTTCGGCCATCGAAATATTATACGGATGCACCAAATCAGTAATGTCGGTGGCTGTTCCGCCTGTGCTCAAATTGGCTGTCGATTTTAAATAAACCGTTTCGCCATGTGCAATAATCGAATCGAGTGTTAAATTCTTTTCTTCTAAAATGCCCAACGTGGTTTCATCGACCTTAATTGCAGTCAGCACTTTTTCATGTCCGTACCCACGTCGTGGATCACTATTGACGATGTCTATGAGTTCTTGGATAGTACTTTTCCCATCTCCAATAACTGCGGCTGGTGTACGTTTGGCTGCTGCAACCAATTTGTAATTTATCACCAATAAGCGAAAATCGAATCCGGTAATAAAGCGTTCGCATATAACTCCGCGCGAAACTTTTTTAGCTATTTCAAGGGCTTCTAATGCATCAGCCCAGTTGGTAACATTGATTGAGGCGCCTCTTCCATGATTACCATTAACCGGTTTCAATACGATTGGATAACCCACTTTTCGAATGGCATCTTCTAAATCTTCTTCATCATACACAATAAACCCTTTGGGAACAGGAACTCCTGCACCATCGAGTAGGTTTTTAGTTTCTTCTTTATCGCATGCAATATCAACAGCAATGCTGCTTGTAAGCGAACTAATGGTTGCTTGAATGCGTTTTTGATTTACACCGTATCCTAAATTTACAAGCGAACGTCGATTCATTCGAATCCATGGAATACCGCGAGCAGCGGCTTCTTCTACAATGGAACCGGTTGATGGACCAAGTCGATTTTCTTCTCGAATTTCGCGCATTGCTTGAATATCAGCTTGTAGATCGTATTCATCCGAATTAATTAAGGCGTTTGCAATATTCACAGCCGATTTAGCAGCAAAAATCCCCACTTTCTCTTCCGTGTAAGCAAACACCACATTGTAAATTCCTTCTTCGGAGGTACTACGCGTTCTACCAAAACCCACTTCCATTCCAGCTAAGGATTGAATTTCGAGTGCTATGTGTTCAATAACATGGCCCATCCAAGTCCCGCGACGAACACGGTAAAAGAAACCTCCCGCTTCCAATTCGGAACAACGATGAGCATGCATAGATGGAAACATCGATTCCAATCGATCTGCAAAACCCTCAATTTTATCGGTTGGTCTTTGTTCAAGCTCTTCTAAATCGAGCTTCATAACAATTAATTTATGGCGACGAATGGACCAATAGTTTGGACCACGCATGGCCCGAATTTCAATTATTTTCATAAAGCTCGTTGAATGATGTGCAAAATAGGTTTTTAATTGATTTATGAGCAAGTGCGTAAAAATTTTTCTTTAGAGAGTTTTTCATCCTCTTTAAACATGTGCAAAATGATGTTGATATCCCATAATTGGTTTTAGTTAGCGCGCAACTCGAATTATTACTTTTGATGTTTATTAATCAATACAAAGCGCATGATAGCCCCTAAAGGCATTTTAATTTCAATCGGCGGTAATGTCGATAAAGGAACGGCCGACGAATCGGATTTCGAAAAAATCAACAAATTCAGTTTTTTTGAAGACGGAATTTTAAATCGCATTTTATCTGAGATGAAGGGTGTTGAATCTCGCGTAGAAGTCATTACTACGGCCTCTGAGATTCCAGAGGAGGTTGGGCAAAATTACGTAGATGCATTCAACCGATTGGGCTGTTCAAATGTAGGTGTCATTCATGTTAAAAATCGTGAGGATGCTCAAAAATCCGAGTATTTAGAGCGCATTTTAAAAGCGGATGGTGTGATGATGACAGGAGGAAATCAGATGCGTTTAACCATGATTTATGGAGGAACAAAATTTCTAGAAATTCTTCATGATCGCTATATGAACGAAGCTTTTGTCATTGCGGGAACAAGTGCAGGAGCCATGGCTATGTCGAACACTATGATTTACGAAGGTGCAAGTCATGAAGCATTGTTGAAAGGGAAAGTAAAAATCACTACCGGTTTGGCATTTATGAAAGATGTCATCATCGATTCCCATTTTGTTAAACGCGGTCGATTTGGAAGATTGGCACAAGTGGTTTGTAGTAATCCGGCATGTATTGGAATTGGTTTGGGCGAAGACACCGGCGTTTTGGTACGCAACGGCAACGAGTTGGAAACAATCGGTTCGGGGCTCGTCTTGATTTTCGATGGACATGAAATTAAGTATTCGAATATTGCCGATATCGAAGATGGGATGCCTGTTTCGATAGAACACCTGGTAGTGCATGTGCTTGCTAAAGGAAATCAGTATTTTCTGAAGGAGCGAAAATTCCTGCACATGCGGGAAGCAAAATAAAATGTGGAGATGACTAAAAAAAGTCTATTGTATAATCCTGTAAAATTAAAAACTTAAATGTTTTATGCTTTTTAATTCATTAAACTTTGCAATATTCTTACCGATTGTATTTATACTTTATTGGTTTGCGACAAAAGGAAATTTTAGACTTCAAAATATTTTACTGCTCGTCTCAAGTTATTTTTTTTATGCTTGTTGGGATTGGCGTTTCATGTTTTTACTCATTTTCTCAACTTTCTTAGATTATTTTACCGGAATTAAAATACATGATTCTACTAGTCGGAAAAATAAATTGTTCTGGCTTTGGCTCAGCATAGGCATCAATTTAGGATTACTTGGTGTTTTTAAATATTATAATTTTTTTGCTGATTCATTTGCTAATGGATTATCACTACTCGGGTTTAAGTCTAATATAAGTTCTTTAAAAATCGTGCTGCCAGTTGGCATTTCTTTTTATACTTTTCATGGATTATCCTATGTAATTGACCTTTATAAAAACAGAATTAAGCCAGAAAAAAACTTTGTTGACTATTCTGTTTTCGTTAGTTTTTTCCCATTACTTGTGGCTGGGCCTATTGAGAGAGCAACGCATCTTTTGCCTCAAATTCTTAAAAAAAGAGAGTTCGATTATTCAAAAGCAATTGATGGATTAAGACAAATATTGTGGGGGTTATTTAAGAAAATTGTTATTGCTGATAATTGTGCTGAATATGCAAATATCATTTTCAATAATTCGGAATCCTATTCAGGAATCACACTTATTTTAGGAGCTTTGTTTTTTACATTCCAAATTTATTGTGACTTTTCAGGTTACTCAGATATTGCAATTGGTACTGCAAGATTATTTGGAATAGACCTTTTAAGAAATTTTGCTTTCCCTTATTTCTCGAGAGATATTGCCGAATTTTGGAGACGTTGGCATATTTCTCTATCCTCCTGGTTCAAAGATTACCTCTATATTCCATTAGGCGGAAGTAAAGGTGGAATGTGGATGAAGATAAGAAATACCTTTATTATTTTTCTTGTAAGTGGTTTTTGGCATGGTGCCAATTGGACTTTTATAGTTTGGGGATTTCTTAATGCCTTATATATTATGCCCTCAATTATATTCAACACCAATAGAAGCAATCTTGATATAGTTGCTAAAGGTAAAATCCTACCATCATTTAAAGAATTTTTATCTATTGGGCTGACTTTTTCCTTAACTGTATTTGCTTGGATATTTTTTAGAGCCAATGATTTAAGCCATGCATTCAACTATATTCATGACATGTTAGCTGGTATTAAATATAAGTGGAGTTATATCCAAACAATAGATTTGTTTAATAATAAAATTGGTTATGCTATTCCTATATTATTATTCGGCTTTATAATAATTGAATGGGTTGGAAGAGAGCAACAATATGCGATTATGAAGTTAGGTGTAAATTGGAATAGACCTTTAAGGTGGTTGATGTATTGGGCTATAATCTTTGTTATTTTTTGGTTTGGAGGAAAGGAACAACAATTTGTTTATTTTCAATTTTAAAGATCATTTATGAGGAAATTTTGCATCAATTTTTTTTATTTCATGATCTTTCCTTTATTTTTTTGGGGATCAATTGAATTTTTAATTTATAAATTAAAATCATGTTTATTCTCTGAGATTAATTTTGAACGTTTTTATTTGAGAGATGCTCAAAACTATGATTGGATTAAATCATTTAAAAATGATAGCTTAGTAATATTAGCAGGTAGTTCAAGTGTAAAATATGGCTTGTCCTGTAAGATTCTTAATAATCTAGAT
>CALQJV010000045.1 GCA_943330985.1 Chitinophaga pinensis | reverse complement strand
CAGCTTGAATTTAAATAATTTCATGTTTTATAAATATTTAGTGAATTTCATTTTAAATAAGAGAACTCAAGATTGTGGTTCAATTATTCATCAATTATTGAATTAAGCAAAAAATCATAATCTGTTAATTTTCAAAAAATAAATACTAACAGCTGAAATAAATTAGATTTAATTAACTACAAATGTTTTGGATAAATTCTTTCCATTTGCACACATTTTAAAAACATACATTCCTGAAGTTAAACAACTCACATCTACATACCATTGCTCGTCATTTATGATGTCGCTCATAACTAATAATCCAGATGTATCATATATATAGAAGGACGAATGATTCAAGGATACAGCGCTTTTAATATTTAAAAATTTATCTGTAGGATTAGGAAATACATGAAAATAAATTTCAGGCTTTATATTACTTATCGAACTTGGCGAATCGAGCCATTTTGCTAAAAACATATCTTCATACCCCATGCTTAGGTATTGATTTCCAATTGAATTTGGATCGAATATTCCACTATCGCGAAATTGCCCCGTAAAGAAAATATCATTTTCTTCATTAACACAAATATCCCAACATCTTTCGTAGTTATTCCCAGAACCTCCGGTCTTTTCAGCCCAAATAAAATCACCCTCATTCGATAGTTTTAAAATAAAAACATCATCAAAACCATCTGAAGAACTTAATTCATAAATGCCATTATTGGGATCAAAATCAGATGTTCCAGCAAATGAACCACAACAAAATAATTCACCAGAATTAGTTGCAAAAATGCCTGAAGGAAAATCGTAGTTAGGTCCACCGAATCTTTTGGCCCACAGATATTCACCTTCATGAGAATATCGAATTATAAAAGCGTCAGTTAAACCAGCAGATGTTAATTGTGATATTCCCAAACCCAAATCAAAATCGATAGTGCCTTGAAATATTCCTAATGCAAAAATATTTCCTGATTGATCCGAAACAATTTCTTGTGATGACTGAGTAAAACTAACCCAATTAAATTCAGCATCTGTTGAAAGTTGGAGTAAAAAACTCGCATAAGTAGTTACCGGAGCGCTTAATTCCTCAACACCAAGCCCAGGGTCAAAATCGATAGTTTCATAGAAACGTCCGGTTATAACAAGATTATTGAATGGAGTTAAACATAAGGAAGAAATATCTTCGGAGCCCGACGATCCGAAAGTTTCCACCCAAATAAAATCGCCATTGGGCAGAAGTTTTTGAATGAATACATCTGAATTTCCATTCGAAGTAACCAAATGGGAAGATAGTCCCGGATCAAAATCGACTGAATCATGAAAAATTCCTGAAAGGAAAATGTCTCCATTGTTATCTATTGCAACATTTTTCACATCATCGTATTGACCCACTTGAACACAATTTTTTGCCCATACGAATTCTCCATTTTCATTTAACTCAATAACACAATAATTACGTTTTGAATTAATTGCACTTAATAGATAAGTGTTCGCTCCCGGATCTGCATCAATGGTTCCAAAGAAATTAGCTAATAAAATACAATTCCCATTGGGCGTTGTTGCTAAATCTTTCCCTGTAATACCACTTTCTCCCAAACCACCAAAGCCTGCAATCCAATTCAATGCTCCATCGTTAGTACGTTTTTGAATAAACGTATTGTTGAAATTCGGATTTCCATTTAGCAAACTATTTCCATTGCCCATTTCAAAATTAACAGTATCAAGATAGGTTCCCATGGCATAAATAAAACCACTCGGCGAAGAAACAACCGATAATCCTTTATCATTATTGGCTGCGCCTGCTGTTGAAACCCACCCAGAAAACGCTTGTGCATAACACTTCACATTCATGAATAGTTCAACTATCCCTAACAAAATCAACAATCGAAGTCCCTTCATATATCAATAAATTGCACACTGTTTACAAATGACCAAATTATCTACAAAAAAATCTTTCAAATATGATACATGTCACAAATCGATAATTTAACGACTATTTAATTGTTTTTAATTGAATGATTTTTCATGACAACGAATCGAGAGATGATCTTTTCAGTTAATCATGTTAAATAAAAAAACGAACATTGAATTAGTCCCGTTATTTGTTCAGATTAATTGAAATTTAAATTGTGGTATTAATTCACTTTGGTTATTTTTGAGTTATGAAACATTGTATTGTATTAATTTCCCTGTTTTTTTCATGCATCGATTATCATTTTGCACAAATTCCAATTACTTCATTATTGAAGTCGAATTATTTTCTGGTTTCTGATAAAACGAAGCAGAATGAGCAAGTAAAACCAAGCTATTTCGAAGAAAGAATATCGAGTGAAACACGAATTGAACATCATGATTCATATGTAATTGAACGTTTTAATCGATTTAAAGAAAAAGGGAAAACAGAATCTGAATACACCCGAAAATACAAGATTGATTCAGATGAAATTGTACATTGGAAAGATAATGTTGCATGGATTGAAATAAATAGAAAAAAGAAAAATCAATCCGGATTATTATGTGGCAAAAAAGGTGCAATTATTCAGGTTCTTATACCACAAAAAAATCCCAATATTCCATCTACAGAAATTTACACATTAGAAAATGATTCAACCTGGTTTATTGTATTTAAACCCGAATTGAATTGCGTTGAATTTGAGAGCATGGGAAGTAATCAAAGGCGCTATATGCTTGGCCATTTATATGAAAACATGGGAAATGTTCGACCTGGAATTGCTTTAGGAGAAAAGATTAACAAACAATTTTCAATTGGAGATAAGCTTCAAATTCTTTATACTTCCGAAATCATAGATTCTACAGGAAAATATTTTACAAAATACCCCATTCAAATTATGGAACATACCATAATTAAAAAAGGAAATGATTTGGGCAACGAAAATGTTACATTTTCGACATGGGTAAATAATATCCAAACAGGAACACACGAAAATTTGGGAGAAAAAACAATTTTACTTTTTGAAGATGGAATAACCATTGGAAATGACATGATGATTGGAGACACCCTGTATAAGAGTCAATTGAGGATAATGCCACCCTTAATCGAAGAAACTCTTCATCCCTTTAATCCTTTAGTGAATCTGTTCGATCCTCTTATGATTGCTTATTGGAATGAAACAGATTCATTAAAAAACAAGTCAATTACGTATAATTGTTTTTGGACAAATAATTACTCTGGTCGGGTTTGTTGGCTTCCCGCTTTCCCTATTTTCTGGAACGATAATGGAGAAAGCCTTCAAGGTCAAATAGCTTACTATAAGAAAGATACAATACAAGTTGGCGAAGAATATTATATACCCACATCTACCAAATTGCATATCGATTCAATAAGCTTGTTTAAGAATGAACTTTTAATAAAGATATCGAGTGATAAAGCAACTAACATTCAATTAACTATCTTTAAACAATCTGGAGAAGAAATTAAACTCGATAAATCAATCATAAAACTCGAATCTGGGCTTACACAATTTTCTTATGTACTACCTAATATTCAGATGAATGAAACCATTCAACTAAAGTTAAATATGAATAACAAAGAGAATGAACTCATTCAAGAATATCTCATCATGTCTCGTGAAAACAAATAAAAAAACGAATGCTTATGAAAGTTAATTTACTTTACTTTATATTATTCTTAGGGCTCCAATTCTCGTTAAATGGTCAGTCTGTATTTATAGATAAAGCACTTTCTGCAAACGACCACAAAAGGAAAAAACCAATGCTTGATGCCATTAATTTAGGGTTTAATGGAATTTCTGCGGAGTTAAAATTGAAAAAAAATGGAGCGCTTTACTGTGGAAATAATACACTCAAAGAAGTGTATTTAGAACCATTAAAATTACGATCTGCAAATGGTTTGAAAAACATTCATCCTACACATACCGATGAATTTATTATTTATTTAAAAATAGTTAGTGATAGTAATTCTACATTCGAAGCATTGTTGAAAGAAATTGAACCTTACCAAAACATATTAACATCATTTGAAGGGACTAAGCGAAATAAAAAACCTGTTCGAATTGTAATTGGTGGAAATATTCCTTATTCAAAGATTTTCAATTCAAGCAAACGCTATCTTTTCGCAGAAGAATCAGCGTTGACAATTGATTATTCAAAAGATGAAACTTTCACTTTTTTAGCGGGCCTTTCTCTAAAAAACAATTACAAATGGAAAGGTGTAAAAAATATGCCGAACATGGAATATATGAATTTGATAACCCATGTTAAAAGTGCGCACAAAGCGGGGCGTTTGGTTCGTTTATACGACATACCAGAGTTGCCCAATGCATTCGATATTCTTTATGGTTCGGGCATTGATTTAATTGAAATTAACGACATCACTAGCTTTGCAACATATTGGCAAAAACGGAAAAGCAATTAAATGCCACATACTAACATTTGGCATTTCATAATTAAAAGGATGTATATGCGTTAGAAGATTAAACATACCGAAATTCGCATTATGTTGAATCGTATATCTTTAATATTTAGGAATAGTTGGAAGTATATCCGAAAAACATTGCTATGGCTTAGTATATCTTTTACTGCATTACTGATAATTGCCTCTCTTTTGGCATATATTTTCGAAGACGATGTAAAGGCCTATTTTCTCCAAAAAATTAATACTCAACTGAACATTCGTGTTGAAATTGGCAAAATCGATTTTAGTTTACTAAACCATTTCCCACAGGCAAGTATTTCTCTTGAACATATAGTGGCGCATCATTCTAAACCATATAATGGAAAAGGCAATTTCATTGAGGCTGAACAAATTGATTTCAGCTTTGGCATATTCGAATTATTTAGTGGTAATTATTCAATAAACCGCATTGACATTCAAAATGGAGCAATAAATATTCTAAGAGATGCTCAAGGTGTAGTAAATTACGACTTATTAAAGTCGGGAAATACCGAAACAAACGAACGTGTCGATTTTAAATTAAACGCTGTTTTTGTAAAGCATGTAAGTATGACAATTGAAGATGTTTCTGCCGATTTTTCCACTTCGTATTTAATCAAAAAAGGCAAATTTAAAGGAGATTTATCGAATGAAATCTTCACTCTAAAACTGGCAAGCGACCTTGAAATCAACCAGTTGAAATCCGATGAAATTACCTGGATCAAAGAACGTGATGCACATATTGAAATGGGGATTGAAATCAATAAAAAGACCCAGGTATACACGTTCATTGATGGCGGGATTAAACTTTCAGATTTACTTTTCAATGTATCAGGTAAAATACAAAACAAGGATGTTTTGGGAATGGATCTTCAATTTGGAGGAGTCGATTTGGATATACGTTCCTTTTTATCGCTATTACCCAAAGAATATTCTAATGAAATAAGCAAATACAAAAGCGATGGGATTTTTTATTGCAATGCAATACTCAAAGGCAATTGGAGCAAAAATGAACATCCATATTTTAATGCCCAATTTAAGATTAAAGATGCCAGCATTCGACAAATTGAACAGGACATAGAATTGAAGAATGTTAAATTAACCGGACGCATAGACAATGGGAACGACCATTCATTAAAGAGCACGGTGCTCGACTTAACCAATATTTATGCTGAATTAAATGATGGAAAGGCCAGTGGTGAAATTCACCTTCGCAATTTCAAGAACCCCTATATAAAAGCGCATACTTCTGCATCATTCAATTTATCGGATTTAGAGAAATTCTTTTCTCTAAACCCTGTTCATTTTGTTTCTGGAAATGCGAGTTTGAATGTTGCCATTGAAGGAGAATTAAAGAATAACTCCCTAATTTCTCATTCCACTTCTGATATAATTAAGGCAGAGGGTTTATTGAAGCTAAACAATGTTTCCTTTAACATTGATGGTGATTCATTGGCATATACCGGGTTTTCGGGAAATTTTGATTTTAATAACAACGAGGTTCGCGTCGATAATTTTAAAGGGAAAGCAGGAAAAACCGACTTCCTAATGAAAGGCACTTTGGGCAATGTATTTGGGTATCTTTTTAGCAAAGACCAAGCAATTACAATCACTTCAACCGTGCAAAGCAATTTGGTTTATTTGGATGAACTGTTTGCCCGTCACGCGTCCAATACTAATGAAAATGATTACCGTTTTCGTATATCTCCTAGACTTAAACTCAAACTCAATGCTCGCGTTAATCAATTGCAATTCCGGAAGTTTATAGCTCGAAACATAATTGGTGATTTCCGAGTTGAGAATCGTGAGTTAATTGCCGAAAAACTCGACTTGAAAACAATGGGAGGCAACATTCGTTTGTCTGGATCTGTGGATGGAAAACAAGAAGAACAACTCATACTGAAATGTGCAGTAAATTTAAAGAAAGTAGATATTGCTCAAGTGTTTTATGAATGCGAAGACTTTGGGCAAGATGTATTGAAAAAGGATAACATTCAAGGTAAATTGGATGCAGATGTTCAACTTAATTCAATTGTTTCATCGGGATTATCAATTGATCTCGATAAATTGTATGCAACAGCGAACATTGTAGTTAATGAAGGAGCGCTTCTAAATTTTGCACCTTTAAATAATTTATCGCGGTTTATTAGTTTGGATGAATTACGAAATGTACGTTTCTCAACACTTAAAAATCAGATTGAAATTCGGAATCGAAATGTGATTATACCTCGCATGGACATTGTTTCTAATGCAATCAATATTGGAGTTTCGGGTACGCATACTTTTGACAATGTGGTAGATTATCATTTCGAATTGTTTTTATCCGATTTATTGGCAAAGAAAGCTCGTAAATCGAAAAAAGAAAATGAGGAATTTGGAGTAATTGATGAAGATGGATTGGGAAAAACACGTTTGTTTATTTCCATGAAAGGTCCTGTTAATAAACCCGTAATTGCATACGACAGTAAAGGAATGCAACAAAAATTCCGGGAAGATTTGAAAACAGAAAAGAAATTAATGAAGCAAATTTTCAAAGAAGAATTTGGTATGTTTAAAAAAGATACTAGTCTGATTTCAAATCAGAAAGATCAAAACCCAAAAACGAAATCAAAAAAGAAGGTGTTCATTGAATTCGATAATTAAACCACATAAATCCAACGTAATTTAATCATTCGACAATGAATACAGATACTCCCGACCCCAATCTATTAATCGACCTAGTTAAAATGCGTATGCCGTTTGGGAAATTCAAAGGTGTAATTTTGAAAGACCTACCTGTTAATTATTTAGAGTGGTTCGACCGAAATGGTTTTCCTGAAGGGAAATTAGGAATGCTACTCCAAACTTTATTGGTAATAAAGAGTAATGGACTCGAGGATTTATTAAAGAAATTATAAACTCCAAATTATTTGGCTAAAGAGAACATAAAATTGGAACCTTTTCCTAATTCAGATTCCACTTTAATTTCGCCCTGACATTTCTCTACAATTTTCTTAACGGAAGCTAAACCAATTCCATTTCCGCGCTGACCGTTTTTATCTTTCAAGGCCATCACTTCAAAAATATTGAATATTTTATCGTGGTGTTTAGGTGCTATTCCAGGACCATTATCTTTTACAGAAAATAAGTAATGTGTATCGTTTTCAGAAATACCTAATTCAACATCAACCTGAGGTTTATCGCAATACTTTATCGCGTTTGTTATTAAGTTGATGAGAATTTGATCTATCACCGTTGGGTTTACATAAATGGCTTTAAGCTCTGTTTTTAATTGAAGCTTTAAATCATTCTTAAAACCAAGCAGGATGGATAAACTGTCGCATAATTTATTCAAGTCAACTTCTGATTTATCAGATATCGTAAGCTCATCAGTCTTCGAGTATTTCAATAGACCATCAATTAACCT
>CALQJV010000044.1 GCA_943330985.1 Chitinophaga pinensis | reverse complement strand
GCCCCCGAAAGAGAATCTCTCATTTCAGAAGCAAACTGGGTTGTATCCATGTTGCCAGCATTTATGCACACGATTGTTGCGAAAGATTGTCTTCGTTTGGGAGTAAATATGGCAACAGCATCCTACGAAAGCGACGAAATGCGTGCGATGCGTCCTGAAATAGAATCAAAAGGATTGCAGTTTATTAATGAATGTGGTCTTGATCCAGGAATTGACCACATGTCGGCCATGCACATTATTGATAGCTTACATGCTAAAGGTGCTATAATAACTTCATTTAAATCGTATTGTGGTGGATTGGTTGCTCAAGAATGCATCGATAATCCTTGGGGCTATAAATTTAGTTGGAATCCAAGAAATGTAATTTTAGCTGGACAGGGGACTGCAAAATATTTGGAAAATGGGCGGTTAAAATTCAAGCCCTATTCTAGGCTCTTTAGAGAGCCAGAAACCATTCGTTTTGACAATGGTTCAATGTACGATGGCTACCCAAACCGCGATTCTTTATCGTATAAGGAAATCTATGGATTGCATGAAATTAAAACGATGGTTCGGGGCACCTTAAGGCATACTGGATATTGCAGAGCATGGAATATTTTTGTACAGCTTGGGTTAACAGATGATTCTTATTTATTCCCACTTACCGACTCAACAACCTACTTCGAATTCTTTGAGGCATTTCTACCTGGGACAGGTGATGATTTAAAATCTCGTTTGGTGGATTTTATGGGAAGTGATTATGAAGCAGAGTCCATTGAAAAAATTCTGTGGACTGGAATAACAGATCACGATACCATTCCATTAAAAGGCAATCACAGTCCAGCATTTATCCTACAAGATTTACTCGAGCGAAAATGGAAGCTCCAACCCCAAGATCGCGATTTGGTTGTTATGCAGCATTTGTTCGAGTATACATTGGATGGAGTTCGGATGCGATTGAGCAGTTCTCTTCATATTGAAGGCGAGAACAATGTAAAAACAGCCATGGGCAAGACTGTTGGAATTCCATTGGCTATTTCATTGAAAAATCTACTGCTCCAAAAATGCAATCAAAAAGGCTTGCTCCTTCCTGTAATTTCCGAGTTATATTCTCCTGTATTAATGGAATTACAAAACGATTTTAATATTCGTTTTGTAGAAGTTGTAACGGAAATTTAGAAACGGTATCCTACGGAGAAATGGAAAGTATACGTAACCTGAGCTAAATTTCCATTGTTTGGTGCTGCTGTAAAATAGCGAGTTGTTCCCAATCCGAAAGATGAACTTATAATAATTTCTTTTACGGGAGTAAATAAAGCCCCACTTTGAAGCAGAAAAGAAAAGTATCCGGAATTAGAAATTGAATTATCCACATTCATAAAAGAAGCATCGTAATTTGTACTTCGAACACGTGCATAGCCAGTTCGTAATACAGGACCTAAAAACAAACGAGCTTCGCCCTGTCCTGTTGGGTAATAGTTTATATCAACTCCAGAATAAAAGATATCATAACTATTGAAAATGAAATCATTATAGTTATCTCCATTTAGACTGATGTTTAAAGGAACACGAAGTCCTAATTTCTTTTGTTCACCCAAAAATCTCTCGTATGAAAAGGTGATATTTTGAAATAGAATATCTTTAAAATTGATACTAATAATGTTATTCCCAAAAACAGATTCTGATTTTTGAGAATTGTATGAAAATGGTGTTCCCGCATTCGGATTGGCTTCAAAAACATCAACCGCTCCACTTTCGTAGTTTATCTTCTCTACATCTTCAACGTTGATATAATAATTGGGACCATTAACGTTTGAAAACTTCTTGTAGACAATTTCTTTGGATTTAATTTCCTGAACTTTCGCTTGAATGTTGCCACCTTTAATGAGCATGATTATATCTTGTGCTTTTGCATTTGTTATTGCAACAAAAGAAAGGAGTATAAAAAAATGTTTTATCATACGATTGTTTATCAAATTCGAATTTACGAAAAGAAATCACATATAAACAAAAACCCCGCTTTCAGCGGGGTTTTTGTTTATATAATAAAAATACTATTTAGTTTTTAATCACTTTAGTGTAATACACATCAGAATCAATTTGCAATTGAACCGTATAAATACCTGATGCAAATGTAGTCATATCGATGTTAAAGTTCTGATTACCAGGAAGTACTTGCGCAGAATAAGGAGCTAAAACAGGCTGCCCTAATACATTCAATAACTGAATTTTAACTTTAGCTTGTTTATGGGTTGTAAACTCAACCTTAGTGGATCCATTTGAAGGATTTGGGTAAACACTCAAACCAATGTAATCGGCTACATTTTCGAAACCTAAACCACTACCAATATTTAAATCATCCAAATAAATATTATTACTTCCATTAGGACCAGCAACTAATTCAAAACGGAAACGAACATTTGTTTGAGATGAAATACTAGCAAGGCCTAAAGCATATGTTTGCCATTGGTTCGGATTGTTAGGAACGAACTCCGAAGTATAGAGGCCAGCAGTTATTAATTCCGCTCCAGCAAACGTTTTACGTAGTACCCAAGTTTGACCACAATTAACAGAAGTGTAAATATTCAATTTATCATCTGCAGTACCGCCAGCTTCGGCTCCCGAAAGTCTAAATGTCATTGAAGGATTAGTAACACTGCTTATGTTATACGAAGGGGAGATTAAATCATCCGATTCGGAAGGTGTATTGAAAAGGTTGCGAATTTTGACACAACTTCCCCAATTTCCATAACCAGTATTTGGACTAAATTCCCATTTAACAGTCTCTTCTGAAAATGATTCATCATTATTGAATGTAATCCAACGATTGAAGTCATCTTGATTATCTAATTTATCCCAGAAAGGGCCCGATGCAAATTCAGCAGTAGAACCACTAATCGTTATATGATCATTTTTATCGAGTGAATTAGCACCTTGAGCATTTGAAGAAGTTAACTTCACATTGAATACTCCAGGATTAGCATAGGTAACCGATTGAGTAGCGGTACTTGATGTTGCAGGAGCCCCCCCTTCAAATTCCCAAGCACGGGTATATGTTTGAGCATTGTATGAAGCATCAGTAAATGAAACAGAAGCAGCAGCACATGCCATTCTTCTGTTTTCGCAGAAATTAGCAATTGGAGAACAGATAATTGGATTATTAACATCCTCGTCTGTTGTTCCAGTTGCAATTAAATTTTCTTGTGAAACTAAATAACTTCTAAATGAAGCCAAGGTTGCGTTAATTACATCTAATTGACCTGTTTTGTAAGAAGCCGAATCCAATTCATAAGTAATATTATCAATTACTGATATTGGAACTTCATTTATAACATCAATATACGTTATCGTATTATTAACGTAAGTTTCTACAGATGTTGAAGTCGTAATAATGGAATCAATTACTTGATACGTATTTGTTGCTATGGAATCGACAGGATAAATAATTTGAGTAACATACAATAGAGACGAATCAACGGAGCTAAATACTGAATCAACAACAACTGAATCAACTGTGAATGTATCTATTGCAATTGAATCAACATAGGTTGTATCGTATTGATTTACAATATTCGTTATTGTATCAACATCAATTGAATCGGCGAAAATGGTATCGTATGAAATTTGAGTGGTGTATGTTGTATCAAGGTAATTAGTATCTAATATGTACCTCCCTTTAGTAAACATGCTCATACACTGATCGTCTGAATAATCCATGTAATTATTGAACATCTCACCAGAAGTATCTAAAGAATCTCGGCCGCATGAAGTTAAGTTATATGGATAATCATTCCAGCAAATTCCATAATTAGGACCGAATGCAATAGGAGTTGTATCAACACCATCACTACCACAATCAGCATCTCCCCAAATATGACGAAGACCAAGCCAATGACCAACTTCGTGAGTAACCGTGCGACCTAAGCGTGGACCGAAACTTCCAGAAGCAGCAGTACCAATACTTCCAATACAATCATGACGGATTACAACACCGTCTGTAGATAATAAACCACCCATTGGAAATTGAGCATAACCCAAAACTTCCCCACCAACTCCATCAAGAGCTCCAATGGATTTAACTACCCAAACATTTAAATACTTATATGAGTTCCAATGAGATACGGATTTCACTCCATTATCATTAGACGCTTCATTGGTTTTAGGAGAATATACACGAACAATTCCATCCGTACAATTTCCTAAATCGTCTTTGGTAGCTATACGAAACTCAATTTGGCAATTAGCACCAAGTGGAACAAATGCTTCAGGAGTTTGAGAGAAATTAGGGTTTGTCAAAGAGAAATCTTCATTCATTACACGAATTTGATCTAGAATTTGGGTTCTTGAAATATTTTCAGGACCACATTCATGAATAACGTGAAATACAACTGGTATAATCCGCTTATTACCAGATTTATGCGAAGATGGATTATTTAAAAGATACTCCTGAACACTTTTTTCATATTTAGAGCGCTCGGATTTAAGCTCAGGATGTTTTTGCATTTCCTGCTCAGTAACTTCTACTGTAGAGCATTTATTGGGAATTTGTTTAGATTGAGCGCTCACATTTTTAGTGAAAATGGAAACACTTAACGCTATGAAAATCAGAGTAATTCTTTTCATTTGATGATATTCTTAATTATTATCTTGCTTAAAAAACGTACAAGGTTAAGGAAATAATCGTCAGATTGCTTCTATTCATTCAGATTTTTTTCCAATTCTTGATTTGTTTCCAAAAGTAAACGATAGTTTGGTTAATATCAAAAACAAAAAAAAGGAAGTCTCGGCAAAAAATCATTACTAATAAGATAGAAAATTTCTCCAACCACTTTTTTCTGGGTCATAAAATTCGATTGCACATTTTGAAGCGAAATTCCTTATACGAATTTTATGTTTCGCATATAACCATGGAACTGGAATAATGCATCTCAAGTTCATCTTATGTTTCTCCAAATATTTCAACGTTTCAATATTCGAGTTTAATACAATTACCATTTGTTTGTGAGATAAAACTTTAACTGGTTTGCTAAAATCAACATGCAGTAATTTGTATCCGTTAAAAAAGAAAACACTACTGTGGGATCTATTCAGATATTTATTCACATAAACAGGATGCAAGGAAACCAGTTTAGTTTGAATAAATGATGGGGGAACTAGTTTTTCAAAATCAGGAAACGATGATATAGTTGGAGCATTGGAAAACAATACATAATGATGGTCGATTGAATTGGAATACGAATGGAAATGCAAGGAGTTATCGGAACTAAAAACAAGCGATTCTTTAGGTTTCGTGTTTCTTATTGATTTGAAGAATTCAGATGAAACACCTACAAATAGTGAGCATAAAAAAAGTAAATACAATTTGCCAGTTCGTTTTTTGAAAAAATAAAATAGTAAGAACACCGAAATTGAATAACACATTAATTCGAAAATGCCAATTTTCAAATTACTTAATTGTGCATAAGGCAATGTGCTTATAAATTGAGCCCAATTATTAAGTGATCGAATTCCCAATGAAAAGAAAATCATTAGCCAATTCCCTAAATATGGAATATCAGAAAACATCAAAGCTGCAATACCTAAATACGTTAAAATCGTTGAAAGTGGAACCGCAATAAGATTTGCAGGTAAAAACCAGGTTGGGAAAGTGCCAAAAGCGAATAAAGAAAAAGGTGCAGTTGCTATTTGGGCTAGGATTGAAATAATAATAGGTGTTAATATAAACGTAGCGGATTTTCTGCCTAAACCTTTGATAAGATCTAAAATGGGGCGTGCGCTTAATATTCCCCATACTGCAGCAAACGAAAGCTGGAAACCCATATCAAAAATGGCATCGGGTTTTATGAGAAGTAGTATGAAAGCAGCACTAGATAAAATATTAAATGGAGATACCTTTCTATTTAAAAAATCAGCGAATGAGAATAATGTAAACATACACACTGCTCTATTTACAGAAGGCGACAAACCAGTCATTGAAGCATAAACCCAAAGAATAGTGATTATTAAAAGCATATCAATACGTTTCCTTTTGAGAAACTTGAAATACTTGAAAATCCAAATGCATAGCTGATAAATTAGACCAACATGTAAACCCGAAACAGCCAAAATATGAATGATCCCTCCAGAAGAATACTCTTTCAATAATTCAGAATTCATCTCTGATCGATCACCCAATAATAAGGCGGAGGCAACTTGTTTTTCATCGGGTTTTAAAACATCGTCATGAAAACGTTTTAGAATGGAGGATCTCCAATTAAATGCAATTCGTTGAAAAGAAAATTCTTCACCCGAAATATTAATTATGTGCGATGAATCGACACGAATAATTGACGAGATTCCTTTGGACTTAAGAAATGAAACATAATCAAATTCACCTGGCATCGATGAAGGATTGGGATAATACAATTTACCGCAGATTAATTTGCGTTGGGCAAATTTGAATGCTTCAGGAGAGCCGTCTATTATTTGAACTCGGATTTTAGAATCCAATGAATAGTATTTTGAATCATATAGAATTTGAAGGATTTTACAATCGATAGTTAAGTTACCCGATTTAATTCGAGGTTCTGATTCAATTTGAATTATTAAAACTAGGTTCTTTCCAATGAAGGAATCTAGTTGACTAGGAATTAAATTCTGAGAAATAATGCCATTTAACAAACCTGCGGAAAGAAAAATAACCCAGATGAAAAACCCTCTTAAAGCAAAAATGATTTGCTTTAATATGAGAGGCGTTTTGAAATATAAATAAGTAAAAAAGGCAAATAATAAAATCCCGATACAGGATAGAATTATTAAATTAAGAGTTGAGAATGTAAGCGCCTTTGAAAGCAAGCACCCCGAAGCGAAAAAAATGGCTAAGCGTGAAAATGGTTGTATAGACCAACTAAAAAAAGACAAAAGTTTCATTTTGCTAAAAAGCAAAAAGCCACGCAATTGCATGGCTTTTGAAACATTTATATACGTTTAAAAACGGTTATTCAATAATCTTGAATTCGGTACGACGATTTAATTGATGTTGTTCATCAGAACATGAAGGGCAATCGCAATTCACTTTTGGTTGGCTTTCACCATATCCTTTGTAAGTTAAACGTTTAGCATTTATATCACGAAGAGTACAATATTTCAATACCGATTTTGCACGCGCTTCAGATAAGCGTTGGTTGTATTTATCATCACCGCGGCAATCTGTATGAGAACCAAACTCAATTTTGTATTGAGGATTATCTGTCAATAACTTAACTAATTTATCAAGTTCAAGAGCTGCGTCGGGACGAATATTTGCTTTATTATAATCGTAGTATATATCAAGAGCACGAGGACCAACAGTTTTTTCAAGTTCGATAAATTTATTTTCCTTACAAGAAATAATTAAATCAGAACATTTCCGATCAATTGTACTTAGCTCAATTGAATTCGTTAGCGTTTGGTTGTAGCGAGCATTTACAGTAAAGTTAAAACCACCTTTAAAACGGAAATTAACAACACCACGACTATTTGTAGTGGCGCTATCCACTTCACCTGTTTCTTTGTTCGTAGCATAAACTGTACATCCAACAAATGGTTCTTTCGTAATTTTATCTTGAACACAAATTTCAGCAGGGATAATTGGATCCTTGTAAATAACTTCAAAAAGTTGATCTGAACCAGAACGAGAAGAAGTTAAATTACCTGTTTTCCCATCATTGTTTAAATTGAAACTGAAATCATCACTTGAAGAATTAATTGGCGACTTCATATTTTCAGGTTGTTTATAAGTTGAACCTGATTTAGAAGTTACAAATACATCCAAACCACCCATACCTGCGTGACCGTCAGAAGAAAAATACAATTTTTCATTAAAGCCAATTTGAGGCATCATATCTCTACCTGCAGTATTAATCATTGGACCAGCATTTAAAGGTTCAGACCAAGCACCAGCATT
>CALQJV010000043.1 GCA_943330985.1 Chitinophaga pinensis | reverse complement strand
TCTCTTGGTTTAGGTGGATCAATTGTAATTGAGTTTGCTGACCCAATTGCTAACGGACCAGGAGCAGACATTATCATTTGGGAATCTTCTGCAAGTGCAAACAACGAGCAAGGTCGTATTGAAGTTTCTCAAGATGGTCTTGGCTACACCCCTGTAGCAACTATCAATCAAGGTGGTCAAGTTGATTTCGCTGATGTTTTCTCTGATTACGTTCGTTTTGTTCGTATTACTGACGTAACTCCTAACAATGGTGGAGGTCAAGTTACGGATGGTTTTGATTTAGATGCAGTTGAATGTTTACATGGTGCTTATGTTTTTCCATGTTATGCAAACGAAGTAGTATCTTTTAACCAAAAGAAACAAAATGATGGTTCTACAGTTTCTGCTGTTAGAAGCAATCCTTCATCAGCTTTAGGTGCTCCAGAAAATAATGATACTCAAAATTTCGTATCTCTTGGATTTGGTGGAGATATCACATTGAAATTTGCTAGCCCAATTAAAAACGGTGCAGGAAATGATGTTCGTGTAACAGAATCTACATTTGGAGGTACTTCATGTGCTCGTTACCCAGAAACAATTCGTGCTTTTGCCTCTCAAGATGGTTGTCATTTCATCTGGATTGGCGATGGTTGCCAAGATACAGATTTCGATTTAGGCTCTTTGGCTTGGGCACAATACATTAAATTGGTAGACATTAGCCCAATTGGAGCTACATATCAAGGAACTCCAGTTGCTGATGCATATGATGTGGATGGAGTTGAGTGTTTGAACGGTAGCGAAGAAAATCCAGAGCCTGCAACATTGGTTTCTGGCTCTGCAACTCAAGTTATTAATTACACACCTGGTCTTCGTAAAAACGGAACTGCAATTACTCCTGCTCGTACAAACCCTGCAAATGCGCTAGGTCTTCCTCAAGGAACTGATGTAGTTAATTTCGTATCGTTAGGATTTGGTGGTAGTTTGACGTTGAAATTTGATTATGTAATTTTTGACAATGCCGCAACAAATGATATCAGCTTAATTGAAACGTCTTTTGGTAACCCATCATGTGCTTCATATACTGAAAAAGTAATGGTAGAAGGTTCATTAGATGGCATCAACTGGATTACATTAACAAACGAAGACATCTGTTTAGATGGCGAAATTGACATCAACAATGCAGGTGTTATTCAATACGTGCGTTTAACTGATCGTTCTGCTTCTTCTAAGTTCTCTGGGACTGCTGATGGTTATGATGTAGATGGTTTAGTTGTAATTAATGAATGCGCTACAAGTTCTAATCCTGCTCGTATCTTTGATAACACAACAACTGCTAATGAAGTTGCTTCTGCAGAAGTGTTCCCGAATCCATTCAACGAATCAACAAATGTTGAAATCACTACTGGTGATCTTGATAATTCAGTAACAATTCGTGTTGTCAACTTCTTAGGTCAGCAAGTATATGTTCAAACGTTAAACGTTGCTTCTTCAAGTGTTGTTCGTCACACAGTTGCAATGAATGAATTGAGCAAAGGTGTTTACTTCTTAACTGTAGAAACTAACACGACAAAAGAAACAGTGAAATTGGTGAAGAACTAATTCATCGAATCTAATTGCAAAAGCCTTACTCTGGATTTCAGAGTGAGGCTTTTTTTATTTTACGAAATCAAGTAATTTATCACATGAAAGAATTCGTGTTTTTGTTTTCAATTTGATTATAATGCTTATTTAACAGCCAATTTAATTCGATTATAATGAGTTTTCTTACAGCACTGAAATAACATCGGTGTAACTCTATTTTAAAGCTTGTCGTCTATGGTGCTATTGATTGGTTTTGCCAATTCATATCTAACGATTAAGCAAATTATATGAAAAAAAAACTTACGCTAAGAAATAAAACGAGTCTCAAATCAACACTAAAACAACGCCTAGTCATTGGATTATCCTCCATGGTTTTGGCCCTTTCACTAGTAGGTATTGTTTATTTTAATTTCTTCAATAACACTTCTTCATTTGCAAACCAAAATAATGATGGGCAAGTTGTTCAAGATTTGGTAGTGACTGCAATTTGCTCAGATGATCCATCTTCAATATTAAGATGGAAGGTTGCGAATCCTAATGAATTTGACGTTTCGATTGAATGGGATGTTTTCCCAAATTTCCAGTCAGGATTGATGGTTATTCACAAAGGAGATAATTTTATTTATACCAATACTTTGCCGGGTTCAAATGCTCTTCGAATACGTTGGCAAAGTGAATCGTTAACTTGGCAGCAAATTATTACACCTTCAACCAACGAAACATGTAGTACTCAAGGTTGTTATGCAAGCGAGGTGATTTCATATACACCGGCAAAGCGGAACGATGGCTCTTCAATTCCAGCTGCGAATCGCGTTTCAACAAAGGCATTAGGTTTTCCAGAAGGAGATAATTCAACCAATTATGTTTCTTTAGGATTTGGGGGCGAAATCGTACTTCGATTTGAATCGGCAGTTGCAAATGGAACGGGTAACGATATAGCAATTACAGAAACCACTTTAAACAATCAAAATTGCAATCGTTATCCAGAAAAAGTGGATGTTTTTGCTTCGCAGGATGGTTGTCATTATACATTTATAGGTCGGGGTTGCCAAGATTCTCAATTCGATTTAGGTGCTATGACTTGGGCGAAATACATTAAATTAAAAGATGTTAGTCCTGTTAATCATCCATTCAATAATGAAGTTGCTGATGGTTATGATTTGGATGGAATTGCATGTTTACATGGAACCGCTGTTGAAATTAACGACGGCTTGGTATTTGGTTCTGCTCAAGAAGTTATTCAATACAATCAAGGTACTCGTAAAAATGGTTCGCCAATCCATCCAACTCGCGTAAATCCAATAAATGCTTTAGGTATTCCTCAAAATGATGATTTGTCAATTGATTTTGTTTCTCTTGGATTTAATGGAAGTTTGACGTTAAAATTCGATTATGTTGTTTTTAACCAAGAAGGAAATGATTTATGGGTAGTGGAAACGTCATTTGGCGCGCCCGATTGCCAAACATATCCTGAAGCGGCTTATTTTGAAGGTTCGTTGAATGGTGAAACATGGTATCCAATGGGAATTGTTTGTTTAGATGGTACTATAGATATTGGAGATGGTATTTATGCAATCCAATATGTCCGTATTTCCGATCGTTCGCCCATGGCACAATTTCCCAATTCGGCCGATGGTTTCGATTTAGATGGTATTTTAGTGTTGAATGAAATTTGTCAAGTGGCTAGCAATCCTTCTGGAAATGTTAATCCAAGTTCAATAAAACAAACAACCAATAGTATTACTCCAAACCGGATTTCATTTTATGACAACAATGAAATTCCAGATGAAATTGCCGAAATTTCAGTTGGCCCCAATCCTTTCCAAAGCACATTTAAGCTCCATTATGAAACAGGAACTATTAACGAGAAAATTGATGTGAATATTTACAATTATGTTGGGCAGTTGGTATATAAGCAGTTGCTTCAAATTCCTAAAAATACACTAAGTGAACAAGAAATTAATGTCGAGCATTTACCAAGGGGAGTGTATATATTATCTGTTGAATCGTCTGGTCAAAAACAAAGTTTGAAGCTGATTAAAAATTGATTTGCATCTAATTTAGCAATGAAAGCCCCTGAAATGGGGCTTTTTGAATTTTATTTGATGTGTTATTGTTAGTTTCTGAAAATTATCTACATTTGAGTTTGTAAAATCCACCAATTAATTTTAACATTAAAAAACTTGTTATGAAGCTAATTAATACCAAGCAAGCCGGTTTATTTCTAAGTGCACTAGTACTTGGATTATCTATGCCATTTAATATGGTAAATGCACAACCAGATTTACCTAATTCAGGAACGGGTTGTGATATTTCAATTCAAAGCGTAGTTTCATTTCAACCAGCAAAACGCAAAGATGGTTCTGTAATGCCAGCCGAATTTACAAATACACAAAATGTATTAGGAGCACCTCAAAATTCTGATTTAGCAGGAGCTGTTAATTATGTTTCACTTGGTTTTGGAGGAGAAATGACTGTAATGCTCTCTAACAGATTAGTAAATGGAACAGGTGCTGATTTTCGTTTAGTTGAAACAACTTTCAGTACCTCTCCATGTTCTCGTTATCCTGAAAAAGCAGATGTTTTTGTTTCACAGGATGGTTGTAATTTTGTTTACGTTGGTCAAACTTGCCAAGATGGTTCTTTCGATTTAGATGGAAGTGGATTGGATTGGGTTCGTTATGTGAAAATTCACGATGTGAGTTTGGTTACACTTCCTTTTCAAAATGATCTGTTGGCAAATGGGTACGATATAGATGGTATTCAATGTATTAATGGAGCTGCGTCTTCAACAGCCCCTTTCAACACAAGCTTTTTAGCTGGTTCTGCTAGAAGCTACCAAAATTATATTCCTGTTAATCCTGCATCTATCGCATCTAATCGCTTAAACCCTATGAATGCGACGGGTGTTCCTCAAAACAACAATGGAACTCCTGTTACGTTTACATCTCTTGGCTTTGGAGGCGAAATTACATTGGTTTTTGATTATACTGTTTTTGATAAAGCCGGCCCAGATTTATTTGTAACTGAAACTTCCGGTTCGAATAATTACCCTGAAAAAGCAGAATTTTATGGTTCTGCAAATGGCATTGATTGGGTAGCTTTAACTACAACTGAAGATGGAGTTACAATTGAACAAGATGGTTGGATTGATTTTAATGGAGCATTATACAGCTTAAAGTATCTTCGTATTATTGATCGTAGCCGCCGTTCTCAATTTACGACAGGTGCCGATGGTTATGATGTTGATGGTGTAACAGTCATCAATGGATCAAACTGCACTTCAACTGGAGTAAGTACTTCCAATGCACGTTTCTACCAAACTGAAAATAACGTTCCTGACGAATCAGGTGTTTCTTCTGTTTATCCAAATCCATTTACAAATGCAATTTCTTTTGGATACACAGCAGGTTCTTTGGATGAAAAAGTTAATATTCAAGTTTTAAGTATTACTGGTCAATCGGTTTACAATAACCAATTCGAAGTAATTTCTCAACAAACTATTTCCAAGTCAATCGATTTTTCAAACCTTCCTGCTGGAATCTACATCATGGAGATTTCTTCAATCAATGGAAAAGAGTCGAAGAAGTTAATTAAGAACTAATCAAATTTAATTTCATTTTAAGCGGTGTATTCAATTGAATACACCGCTTTTTTGATTTACACCGCTTGCTTTTCTTGAGATATGTAAAATGATATTTGATGTAAAACGAGATGAGTAGTTATTATTGAAGAGCAATAATTTGATTTTAATTAGGATTCGTGATGTTGCCAATGGAATATTACAAATAAAAAATCCCGAATGCCATTGGCAATCGGGATTAAGAATTTCAAATTGGCACTTAGATCATTTTAGCACTCTTAAATCGAAATCTTAGAAAGAACTAAGTTTCAGTAAAAATATTCTTTAATATACCTCTTACTTCCTCAAACGATTTTTCGTTTTTTACAATAAAATCGTGCGCTCCCATTTTAAAAGCTCCAATGGCAACATCAGCTCCTGTTTGACCTGAAAGGAAAACAACATGGATATTAGGATCAAATGTTTTAATTTGTTGAAGCACTTCAAGACCAGACATGCCAGGAAGGCTGTGGTCGAGTATAACAACTTTGGGTTTCAAATGCAGATTTTCTATGCATTCTTCACCAGTGAAAAATACTTTAATGCCTTTGTAGTAATTAGCTTCTAAATCGTAATTAATCAGATTGGCGAAAAAAGGTTCGT
Source organism: Chitinophaga pinensis (assembly GCA_943330985.1). Next base: position 2,148 of record CALQJV010000043.1, on the reverse strand, counting down.
CCTCAACGATGAAAATTTTAACTTCTTCTTGCGTATTCATTAGTCAGGTTGTTGAAATAATTGGGATTGTTAGGTTATTGATTTTTATAGTATGAGCAATTAAGAACTTAAAATTAATTAAAATTTGTTTTGACTAAAGTAGAAAAAGAATCCATTCATATATCAATAAAAGCAAATCATTTTTTTAAGAAATGCAGTTAGGGATTTTAAGTAATTCATTCAAAGTGCTGCATGAAAAAAAATAAAATCGATAAAAAAATATTCAATACTAGTGGCTAATTATATAATTTAGCGGTCAATATAAACCAACGGGCTATTCCGTTTTTTAACTAATAAAAAAATATCATCCATGAAAATTACAGTCATCGGTGCTGGAAATGTAGGTGCAACTTGTGCTAATGTTATCGCTGAAAAGGAACTTGCAAATGAAGTAATCCTAATTGATATTAAAGAAGGATTTGCTGAAGGGAAGGCCTTAGATATGTGGCAAACAGCACCAATCAATCTTTATGATTCTCGCATTGTTGGATATACAAACGATTATTCCAAAACTACCAATTCGGAGGTCGTGGTTATTACATCAGGGCTTCCGCGAAAACCCGGAATGAGCCGAGATGATTTAATTGCAACCAATGCTGGGATTGTTAAATCGGTTACTGAAAATGTAATTGCTCATTCTCCTAATGCAATAATCATTGTTGTTTCCAATCCTTTGGATGTTATGACGTATGTTTCTTATTTAACAGCCAAAGTAGATCCTCGCCGTGTTTTTGGAATGGCAGGAATTCTTGATACTGCGCGTTACAGAGCATTTTTAGCCGAAGCATTGAACGTTTCTCCAAAAGATATTCAAGCTGTGTTGATGGGTGGTCATGGCGATACAATGGTTCCACTTCCTCGTTACACAACGGTTTCAGGAATTCCTGTTACCGAATTAATTGATAAAGATCGATTAGATGCAATCATTGATCGTACTAAAAAGGGTGGGGGAGAACTTGTTAATTTAATGGGTACTTCTGCTTGGTATGCTCCTGGGGCAGCAGCAGCTCAAATGGTAGAAGCAATTGTTCGTGATCAAAAACGTATTTTCCCTTGCTGCGCCCTATTAAATGGTGAATATGGTTTGAAAGACATTTACTTAGGTGTGCCAGTTAAATTAGGCAAAAATGGTATTGAAGAAATTATTGAGCTGAAATTAAATGATGAAGAAATGACTTTGCTTCATGAAAGTGCAAAGGCAGTGAAAGAAGTCATGGATGTTTACGATGCCATGGTTATTGCGAATTAATATTATTTACGAATGAATAGAATGGGGCTCTCGGGCCCCTTTTTTTATTTTTATGATGAGACTGAATTACCCCATCGAAATAGTTGATTTGCACGGAGAAGGATTTCATCTCTTTATTCATGCTAAAGCAGGTAGGAAAAAGTGTCGATTACTTATTGATACGGGGGCCTCCTCAACTGTTTTTGATAAAACTAGGTTGAAGAAATTGTTTCCAGAGGGTGAATTAACCGAACTGAATCGCTTGTCGACAGGATTAGGTACCGATTCAATGAGCGGTTTTTTATCCGTAATACCCAAATTGAACATTGGAGGGCTGGTAATTCAACAATTAAGTGTAATTGTGTTGAATTTAAGTCATGTCAATAAATCCTATAAACAATTAGGTTTTCCGCCAATTGAAGGTGTGCTAGGAAGCGATCTATTGCATAAATTTAAAGCTGAAATTGATTATGGAAATGCTGAAATACGTTTTACCCAGAATCTAATAACTAAGTGATGAAAATTGGAATTGTGTGTTATCCAACTTTTGGAGGTAGTGGCGTAGTTGCTACGGAATTGGGAATGGCACTTGCTGCTCAAGGTCATCAGGTTCATTTTATTTCATACAGCCAGCCGTTTCGTTTGGATGTTTTTTCCGGAAATCTCTTCTATCACGAAGTTCCAATCACAACCTATCCTTTGTTTGAATTTCTGCCTTACGAAATTTCACTTACGTCCAAATTGGTTGATGTTGTTATGCACCAAGATTTGGATCTTTTACATGTGCATTATGCTATTCCACATGCTTCGGCTGCTTATATGGCCAAGCAAATTTTAGCGAAACGAGGAAAATTCATTCCTTTTATTACCACATTGCACGG